>CAMOLV010000190.1 GCA_946619045.1 uncultured Coriobacteriales bacterium
GAGGGCACCGAGTTCGGCATCCCCTACATCAACTCCCGTGACCCGGCGCAGCTCTACAACGTGCCCGGCTCCGTGGGTCTCGCCGCCACCTTCGACAAGGACATCTGGCGCAAGGCCGGCATGTGGCAGGCCCGTGCGTGGCGTGCCATGGGCATCACCTGCGAGCTTGGCCCGCAGATCGACCTCTACACCCAGATCCGCGGCACCCGTCTGAACGGCTCCGTGGGCAACGACCCCGCCCTCAACCGCGACTTCGCGGCCGAGTTCGGCGGCGGCATGCAGTCCACGTGGGGCGACGACGAGGCCACCGAGGACCTCGGCTGGGGCAAGGACTCCGTGGGCGTCATGCTGAAGCACTTCGTGGGCGAGGGCTCCAACGAGGGCGGCCGTGACGACCACTCCGACTCCGGCAAGTGGAACGTCTTCCCCGGCGGCCAGTTCAAGGCCCACCTGGTCCCGTTCCTGGACGGCGGCATGCACCTCAACTCCTCCACCGAGGAGATGGCGGCCGTCATGCCCTGCTACGGCATCCCCTATGATCCCAACGATCCCGAGGGCCTGGGCGAGCACGTCGGCGCCGGCTTCTCCGAGTACCTGCTCTCCGGCCTGCGCAACACCGGCTGGGACGGCATGCTCACCACCGACTGGATGATCTCCTCCGGCACCGGCCACGGCGTCTCGAACCTCGACGGCGCCCAGCGCCTCCACAAGATGTACGGCGCTGGCATCGACCAGCACGGCGGCTCCTTCGAGCTCGAGAACGGCGCCACCGCATGGCAGGCGCTCGTCGACGAGGTCGGCGAGGAGGAGGCCCTTGCCCAGTACCAGGAGCACGCGCGCCACATCTTCAAGTTCATGAACAAGGTCCAGCTGTTCGACAATCCCTACAGCGACCGTTCCACCGCCAAGGCGATCCTCGAGTCCGAGGCTGCTGCCGCCTTCGGTGTCGATGCCGCCAACAAGTCGATCATCATGCTCAAGAACGACGGCGTCATCACCAAGGACGGCCTCGACGGCAAGATCTACATCCCGCAGGAGTACAAGGCTGCCGTCCAGAGCTTCTTCGGTTCCTCGCCTGCGATGATCGTCCCGTCCATGCCGGTCGAGCTCTTCGGCGAGAACGTCGTCACCGACACCGTGGGCGAGCCCTCCGGCGATCCCGACGAGCAGGGCAACCCCACGCTCTCCGCGAACGACATCACCAAGCTCGCCGATATGGCCGACGTCAAGTACGCCGTCATCAAGATCGATAACCCGCGCGACGCCTACCAGGGCGTCCAGGGCGGCCCGAGCTTCATGAGCATCATCATGGGCACCGAGCCGGAGCCCGGCCCCTACTGGAAGCCCATCAGCCTCCAGTACCGTCCCTACACCGCCGACGGCCCGAACGTGCGCAAGGAGTCGCTGAACCCCGCTGACGAGAACGGCGTTCTCGAGAACCGTGCGTACTTCGGCGAGAGCACCTTCGCCACCAACGAGGCCAGCCTCGACGCCGTCATCGCGCTCAAGGAGTCCCTGCCCGAGGGTGCCAAGCTCATCCTCTGCGTCAACGCCGACCGTCCGATGTGCTTCGGCGAGGTCGAGCCGTACGCCGACGCCATCCTGCTCGGCTTCGGCGGCGTTGCCGACTTCGCGTATGCCAACGTCATCACCGGCGCCGTGGAGCCCTCCGGCCTGCTCAGCCACCCCATGCCCAAGGACATGGACGCTGTCGAGGCCCTCAACGAGGACACCCCGCGTTCCGTCGAGTGCTACACCGATGCCGCCGGCAACACCTACGAGTTCGGCTTCGGCCTCAACTGGTCCGGCGTCATCGATGACGACCGCACCAAGACCTACAAGGCCGCCCCGCTCACCGAGCCCGAGCTCGAGCAGTGGCAGCCCAACGCCTAATCGCCTAGCCGCTTAGGTAACCTGGCTTGTAGCCTGCGCCGCCCCGCATCCGCGGGGCGGCGTTTTTCTTTTCGGGCTGAACAAAGCGGCAGGGCATTTGTTCAACGCACCCCAGTTGAACAAATGCCCTGCCGCTTTGTTCAGCCCTGCCGCTCCGTTCAGCCCTGCTTGCTATTTGCGACCCCATTTCGACAGGATGTGCCATGGATTCCGGCCATGCGGTTTTCACATGCTATAGTGCAAAACGGCTATTTGTCGCACGTGTCTGCGGGAAGGGCACAGGCGGCAGGAAGGAACCCTTTACATAGGAGGAGAAATGGCAAAAGGGAAGGGACGCAGCAAGGTCTTGCCCGTCATCCTCGCGATCCTCGCGATCGTCGTGGTTGCGGCCAACATCGCTGCCGTCATGTTCGACTCGACCCTCGACAAGTACGCGCCGGGCGGCGGCAACCCCGCTACCGTCAAGATCGCCGAGGGCTCCGAGGATTGGGACACCGAGTACTACACCTCTGAGTACCGTGGCCGCGTTATGGCGACCCAGGCCGCCGAGGAAATGGTGGCCGAGGTCGAGGGCGAGGGCATCGTCCTCATGAAGAACGACAACGGCGCGCTGCCCGTCTCCGGCACCGTCACCCTCATCGGCCGCTACGGCGCCGATCCCATCTACGGTGGCGCCGGCTCCGGCACCGTCGACCCCGCGTCGTGCATCGACTTCCTCGCCGGCCTGCAGAACGCCGGCCTCACGGTGAACGATGCCTTCTACCAGTTCGCCCTTGCCAACAAGGACAGCTACCCCAAGGCCAACATCGTGATGGACAGCCCCCAGACGTCCTCCTATTACGCAGGTGAGATTCCCTGGGCCGACTATCCCGCAGATGCTCAGAACTCCCTGGCCGGCACCACCGCGATCGTCGTGATCGGCCGTGGCGGCGGCGAGGGCGGCGACCTCAGCCAGGACCTTCTCGGCACGCTCAACTCCGGCGCCTCCGAGAACTTCACCGCCAACGCCGAGACCGCCAACTACGTCGAGGGCCAGCACCAGCTCGAGCTCACCCAGGAGGAGAAGGACATGATCGCGGCTGCCAAGGCTGGCGCCGATAAGGTCGTCGTCCTGCTCAACCTCTCCACCACCATGGAGGTCGGCATCCTCACCGAGGGCGAGTACGAGGTCGACGCCATCCTGCACGTCGGCTCGCTCGGCGCAACCGGCGCCACCGCCGTGGGCCAGGTCATCGCCGGCCAGGTCAACCCCTCCGGCCGCACCACCGACCTCTGGTCCGCCGACTTCACCAAGGACCCGACCTTCAACAACTTCGGCTCCTTCCAGTACACCGACGTCTCCGGTTTCTGGACCCAGACCGGCGACAAGGCCTACTTCGTCGAGTACGAAGAGGGCATCT
>CAMOLV010000191.1 GCA_946619045.1 uncultured Coriobacteriales bacterium
CCGTTCTTCTCGGGCATCCTCATCAGCTGGGTGTTCGGCATGATCCTGCACCTGTTCGTGCCGGGCGGCTATATCTCGTACGAGCGCAGCATCCCGGGTTTTCTGGGGTATCTGATCTTTCCCGCCATCGCCATCGCGCTGCCCCGTGCCGCCCAGCTCTCCAAGCTCCTGCGCGGATCGATCCTCGACGAGTCGGGCAAGAACTACGCCCGCACCGCCTATAGCCGCGGCAACAACACGAGCGGGGTGCTCTTCGGGCACCTGCTCAAGAACGCGTTCCTGCCGGTGCTGACCTTCCTCGGCATGAGCCTCGGCAACCTGCTCGCGGGCTCGCTCGTGGTGGAGCGCGTCTTCAACATCCCCGGCATCTCCAACATCCTCCTCTCGTCCATCGGCAACCGCGACTACCCCGTCGTGCTCGCCGCGGTGATGCTGATCGCCGTGGTCATCATCGCGATCAACCTCATCGTCGACATCCTCTACATGGCGCTCGACCCCCGGATCGTGGAGGAGTAGCCATGGAGAGGAAGCGCCGCTCGTTCATCGACACGCTGCCCAATCCCGGGCTCTTCCGCCTCGGAGCGGCCATCATGCTCGCCGTGGTGCTGCTCATCCTCGTCGGGCTCGTCTGGATGCCGTACGAGCCCACAGCCATGAGCCCCGACCGCCTGCAGGGCATCTCGGCCGCGCATCTGCTGGGCACCGACAAGATGGGACGCGACATCCTCTCGCGCGTGATGTACGGCAGCCGCATCACCCTCGTGGTGGCGCTCGGCACCATGGCCATCGGCGCCGGACTCGGCGTGCTTATCGGCGCGGTCACGGGCTATTACGGCGGCGTGCTCGACGAGGTCGTCATGCGCATCATGGACGGCCTGTTCGCCTTCCCCAACGTGCTGCTCGCGCTGGTGTTCGTCTCGATCCTGGGCTCGAGCACCCTCAACGTGATGTGGGCGCTGGGCATCGCGTTCATCCCCTCGTTCACCCGCGTGGTGCGCAGCGAGTACATCCGCTGCAAGCACCTCGACTACGTCAAGAACGCGCGCCTGCAGGGCGCGGGCGATGCGCGCGTGATCTTCGTGCACATCCTGCCCAACGTGGTCGGCGTGCTCCTCTCGAACCTCATGATCGGCTTCAACAACGCGGTGCTCGCCGAGGCGGGCCTGTCGTTTCTGGGCATCGGCTCGCAGCCGCCCTTCGCATCGCTCGGCCAGATGATCTCCGAAGCGCAGGAGATCTTCTTCTCCGTGCCCACCGCGGTGCTGGGACCGGGCCTCGTGATCGTGCTCATGGTGCTGGGCTTCTCGCTCATGGGCGAGGGCATCCGCCCCGCGACGCGGAGTCTGGAGTAGCCCATGGAGCAGCTGATCAGGCATGCGGCTTCCGGCGACGTCATCCTCGAGGTGCGCGACCTGCACCTGGAGTTCCACGACCACGACCGTCCCGAGGTGGCCGTCGAGGACTTCGACCTCGAGCTGCATAAGGGCGAGATCCTGGGCATCGTGGGCGAGTCCGGCTCGGGCAAGAGCATGACCGCGCATGCCATCGCCGGCCTGCTCAACCGCCATGCTCTCGAGAAGAGCGGCCATATCGTCTTCGACGGCACCGACCTGCTCAACAGCAACCGCGCGACGATCCGCCAGTACCAGGGCGACGAGATCTCGATCATCTTCCAGGAGCCCATGACCTCGCTCGACCCCTTGCAGCGCATCGGCAAGCAGGTCGAGGAGGCGCTGCGCATCCACCATAAGGAGCTCACCGCCGATGCGCGCCGCGACATCGCGCTGCGCACGATGGACGCCGTTGGCCTCCCCGACCCCGAGAAGGTCTACCGCTGCTACCCGCATGAGCTCTCGGGCGGCATGCGCCAGCGCGTCATGATCGCCGCCGCCATCATCTCGCGGCCGCAGATCCTCATCGCCGACGAGCCCACCACCGCGCTCGACGTGACCATCCAGGCGCAGATCATCGCCCTGCTCCGCTCGATCAACGAGGAGTTCGGGACCGCCATCATCTTCATCAGCCACGACCTCTCGCTCGTGCGCCAGCTCTGCCACCGCGTCATCGTGATGCGCCAGGGCAGGATCGTCGAGCAGGGCACCGCCGAGGAGGTCTTCCTGCACCCGCGCGAGGACTACACCAAGATGCTCATCGACGCGATCCCCAAGGTGGTGCTCTAGCCATGGCGAGGTACGAGGTCGAGATGGGCGGCATCTACGAGACGGGCGCGGGGCTGGGCGGCAACGTACTCGAGGTGCGTGGGCTCGATACGTTCTACCGCGACCGCACGCGCATCTTCTCGCAGAAGAAGACACTCACGCAGGTGCTCCATGAGGTGGATTTCCATATAGGAGCCGGCGAGATCGTGGGCCTCTGCGGCGAGTCCGGCTGCGGCAAGACCACGCTCTCCAAGGCGATCTGCGGCATCATCCGCGACTTCCGCGGCGAGATCCTGCTCGCAGGCGACCGCCCGCAGATGGTCTTCCAAGATCCGTACGGCTCGCTCAACCCCGCGAAGACCGTGGGGTGGCTCCTCGAGGAGCCGCTGCGCGTGGACCGCACGCGCAGCTGGAGCGCATCCGAGCGCGAGGAGCGCATCGCCGAGGTGATCGACCAGGTCGAGCTCGACCGGGCATTGCTCGAGCGCAAACCTGCGGAGCTTTCGGGCGGTCAGCGCCAGCGCGTGGCCATCGCCACCGCCATCATGCGCAACCCCTCGTTCATCATCGCCGACGAGCCCGTGAGCGCCCTCGACGTGACCATCCAGAAGCAGGTGCTCGAGCTGCTGCGGTCGCTCCACGAGAAGACGGGCCTCTCGATGCTCTTCATCAGCCACGACCTGCGCGTTGTCTACCAAATCTGCGACCGCGTGATGATCATGCGCGAGGGGCGCATCCTCGAGCAGGGCGTTGTGGACGAGGTGTACCGCACCCCGCAGCACGAGTACACGAAGGCCCTTCTCGCAGCAGCAGGACTCCGCTAGATAGTCTGATTGGGTCGAATGGACAGGTCGTTCGACCCGCAGATGGTTGGGCACATCACAGGTATCTGCCAGAATGGCAAGTTTTTACGCTTTATGGAAGATTTTGAGGGTCTTACAGCCATCGGGGAAATACGACACCCCCATTTAGGCAGGTAGATGGCCCAAGAATTGAAGCCCCGGAAATCTCGATACCGAAAAACTTCCAAAAAGTGGCGAAACTTGCCATCCCGACAGTTTGCTGTGGCACGTTCTCGTGTAAGCATTGCCTCATCAAGTGCACAGGTACTT
>CAMOLV010000192.1 GCA_946619045.1 uncultured Coriobacteriales bacterium
ATGCTCCTCGAGCTGCTTCTGGTTCATGACCGTGAACTCGGCGGAGCCGGGCACGTAGCGGGGAAGCACGTAGCGCTTCTTGCCCTCGGGGTTCTTGCCGTCGAGGTTCTCCCAGTTGTATTCGAGGATGCCCTTGATGCACATGGCGTCGAGCAGCTCCTGCACGCGCTCGGGCTTCATGCCCGATCCCGCCACAACCTGCTCGAAGGTCTCGCCCTCGCGCACCTTCATATGCTTGGTGAGCTCGGCCTCCTCCTCGGTCATGACGCTGCCGAGGCCCCAGTACTCGGGGTCGTCGTAGGTTGCCTTCTTAAGGCCGAGCTTGATGGGGATGCGGTCGGTGATCTTGGCACCTTCGCGCAGCACGCCGGACTTGGGCGTCTCGTAGGATGCGGGGCCGGGCTCGTCGGGAGACGAGGGCTTGTAGTGCGTGAACGTGTCGTTCTCGGAGTAGTATTCCTCCGCGATGATGCGATGGGGCGATCCGTCTGGGGCCGTCTCGGGGATCACGTTGCGCGCCGCGATCTCCTCATCGGTCATGGTGCCGCGCATCGCGGCAGCGCGCTCCTCCACGGTGGCGCCGCCGTAGGGCTGCGTCGGGCGCGGGGTCTTCCTTCCAGGTACTTCAGCCATTTCCTCTCCTTTGCGTGGCCGGTTGCCTATCGTCTGGCGCTATGCGCCTGCTATGCCTTGATCGCTGCGACCTGATCGCGCAGCCACTGGAACCATTCGTCCATGCCCTCGCCGGTCTTTGCACAGATGGGGATCACGCGGGCGCCGGGATGGCGCATCTCCACGTTTGCGCGGCACTTGTCGAGGTCGAAGTCGAAGTAGGGGAGCACATCGATCTTGTTGACGAGCACCACATCGCAGACCTCGTACATGAGCGGGTACTTGAGGGGCTTGTCGTCGCCCTCGGGCACCGACAGGATGGTGACGTTGACGGCGGCGCCGGTGTCGAACTCGGCGGGGCACACGAGGTTGCCCACGTTCTCGAGCACGATGAGGTCTGCCTCGTCGGCGCCGAGGCCCTCGAGGCCCTGCTCGCACATGGCGGCGTCGAGGTGGCACATGCCGCCCGTGTGCAGCTGGATGACGCGCGTGCCGGTGGCGGAGATGGTGGCGGCATCCACGTCGGAGTCGATGTCGGCCTCCATGACGGCGATCCTCATCTCGGGCGCGAGCGCCTCGATGGTGCGGGTGAGCATGGTGGTCTTGCCCGAGCCGGGCGAGCTCATGAGGTTGATGAGCAGCTGGCCGCGCTCCTTCATGGCGGCGCGCAGCTCGGCGGCACGGCGGTCGTTGTTGGCGCGCACGGCCTCCTTGACCTCGATGACGCGGTACTTGTCCATGGTGAAACACTCCTCATTACTTAATAAACACGCGAAACCATACAAGTATAGCGTGAGGAGAGGAGCGCGTGGATGGCGGTGCGGTGCGCGCCGCGTGTACGGCAGGTGCTACTCGATGACCTCGTCCTTGGGACGGAAGACGATCGCGATGACGGCGGCATCCTCGCCGTCGATGGCGATCATGCCGTACTCGCGGCCCGAGTCGAAGTAGAGCGTGTCGCCTGCCGCGACCTCCTCGATGTGGTTCTCGAAAGCGTAGCGCAGGCGGCCCTTGAGCACGAAGTCGAACTCCTGGCCCTTGTGGTGCGAGAGCGCGATGGGCTGGTCCTCGAGCTCCTCCACGTAGGGAACCTCGATGTAGAACGGCTCGCCGATGCGGTTCTTGAAGTACGGCGCCTTATGCAGGTAGAACTTGCCGTCGGAGCTCTCGATGGGCAGGCCGTCGCCGGCGCGCACGATGGAGTAGTGCTTGAGGCGCGGGCTCTCGCTGGTGATGAGGTCGACCACGTCGACGCCCAGCTTGGCGGCGCACTTGTAGACGAACGTGAAGGTGAGGTCCTCCTCGCCGCCCTCGAGCACGGCGTAGGCCTCGGGAGTGCGGTTGACGGCACGCGCCATCTCCTCGAGGGAGATGTCGTTGTCCTCGCGGAGCGACTTGATGCGGTCGGCGATCTCTTTGCTGTGCTCGGTCATGGGGTTGCTCCTGACATGAGTTCCTGTGTGCCTGCGCTCCATGATACGCCATGGTCGCCGTGCCCCGTGCAGCCGAAACCGCGAGCGTATCGGCTTTGTTACGTTGCGCGACGGGCATCGCGGGGGCTTCTCGCGCGTATGATATAACTGTTCGCACGCTATGCGGGATGGCCCGCGCAAACGACCCGTCGAGAGGAGGGCAGCAACATGTCGCATACCGCCCAGCACACTGCCCCCGTTTCCGCGGTCGGCGTAGTCGGCGTCCTCGTAGGGTAAGGCGCAGCCTGCCGCAACCGGCTGTGCCGACAACCCCTGCCGCGCCGCCGCTGCCCATCCCGCCACCAGGAGACCCGAGACATGCTCAACATCCACAGGCGTTACTGCACCGAGACCTTCGACACGCACGGGAACCTCGCGAGCTTCCGCATCCACGTGCCTGCAGACTTCAACTTCGCATACGACATCATCGACCAGATCGGCGCGGCCGAGCCCGAGAAGCTGGCCATGCTCTGGTCCAATCCCGAGGGCGAGGAGCACAACCTCACCTTCGCCGACTTCTCGCGCCTCTCCAACAAGGCCGCCAACTACCTCATGTCGCAGGGCATCGGCAAGGGCGACAAGGTCATGGTCATCCTGCGCCGCCATTACTCGTTCTGGGTCACGGCGCTCGCACTCCACAAGATCGGGGCCGTGGTGATCCCCGCTACGTTCATGCTCAAGGAGCACGACGTGGTCTACCGCATCAAGTCCGCGGGCGTGAAGGCCGTCGTCACCACCACCGTGGGCACCATCACCCAGATCGTCGACGGCGCCTGCGCGCAGCTCGATCCCGCCGAGCGTCCCATGCTCTTCCTCATGAACGGGTCGCAGTACGACATCCCCAGCTCGGAGGGCACCGCATTCGACACCGCGCTCACCGGCCCCGCGCTCTCTGGCGCGCAGGGCATCTTCGCCGCCACCTGCGACCGTCCCGGTTGGATCGACTACAATGCCGGCGTGCGCGCGGCCAGCGACCAGCTCGACCGCATCCCCACGCACGTGGACGACCCCATGCTCATCTACTTCACGAGCGGAACCTCGGGCGAGCCCAAGATGGCCCTGCACGGCCATGACTACGCCGCCGCGCATCTCACCACGGCCAAGTGGTGGCACGGCGTCACGCCCGACGACATCCACATGACCATCGCCGACACCGGCTGGGCCAA
>CAMOLV010000193.1 GCA_946619045.1 uncultured Coriobacteriales bacterium
CGATGCGCACGTGGCTGAACACGCTGCCGCCGCGCTGCGCCATGCCGATGGTCTCGGCGGTCTTCACGGCCATGCCGCGGCCCATGGCGGCGGCTGCAAGCAGCTTGGATGCGAGGATGGTTCCCTGACCGCCCACGCCGCAGAGGATGATGTTGTCGCTCACAGGCGCTCGCCTCCCGAGATGGCCGTGACCGGGCAGAGCTGCTCGCAGAGGGTGCAACCCGTGCAGAGGGTCTCGTCGATACGGGCCTTGTTGTTGTCGAGGAAGAGCGCCGGGCAGCCGATCTCGCGCAGGCATCGCTTGCAGCCGATGCAACGGTCGCGATCGACCACGCTCTTGGCCTGCGGCTTCGCGAGCACCACGCACGGGCTCTTGAAGATGATGGCCTTGACGCCGGGCTCGTCCACCACGCGGCGCACGCACTCCACGGCGGCGGCATGGTCGAGCGGATCGACCGTCTCGACCACCTCGAGGCCGATGGCGCGCAGCACCCGCTCGATGGAGACCTTCTCGACCACCTCGCCCATCATGGTGCGGCCGGTGCCGGGATGCGGCTGATGGCCGGTCATGGCGGTGGTGGAGTTGTCGAGGATGCACACGGTGAGGTTGGCCTGGTTGTAGAAGGCGTTCACCACACCCGTGATGCCGCTCGCGAAGAACGTGGAGTCGCCCACGAAGGCGAAGCAGGCGGTGTCGGGTTCGGTACGGTAGACGCCCTGCGCGATGGTGATGCCCGCGCCCATGCAGAGGCACGTGTCGACCATGTTGAGCGGGCTCGCGTTGCCCAGCGTGTAGCAGCCGATATCGCCGCAGAAGATGGACTTGCGGCCTCCCATGGCCTTCTTGACGGCGTAGAAGCTCGCGCGGTGCGGGCATCCCGCGCAGAGCACGGGCGGACGCACGGGGAGCTGCGGGACGGGAGCGGCCTCCGCCGCAGGAGCGGCCTTCTTGCCGAGGAACGCCTCGAGGGCGGCGCCCACGGATTCCACGGTGTTCTCGCCGGAAGGCTGGATATCGCCCGTGAGCTTGCCGCGGATCCTGCACGCGATACCGTGCTTGCCGCACACCCGCAAAAGCGCCCGCTCGATCACGGGGTCGAGCTCCTCCACGCAGAGCACCTCGTCGAGCCCCTCGAGGAACTCGAGCGCGAGCTTCTCGGGGAACGGGAACGGCGTGGCCACGCGCAGCAGGCGCGGGCGCGTGGCGTCGTCGAGGTTGTCCTCGACGTATGTGAGGCTGATGCCGTGCGTGGCGATGCCCACGCGCGGGGCATCTGCGCCAGCGGACACGATAAAGTTGCCGGAATACGCGGAGAGCTCGTCGGCGAGAAGCGTATTGCGCTGCTCGATCTTGGCATGGTTGGCGAAGGAGAGGCGTGGGAAGATGACCCAGCGCGACGGATCCTTGACGAATCCCTCGGGCTCGAGGCTGAGCCATTCGTCCTGGTCGGCAACCTGGATGGCCTCGTAGCCGTGGTCGACGCGCGTGGTGGCGCGGAAGAGCACCGGGCTTCCGATGCGCTCCGAGAGCTCGAACGCATCCTGGATCATGCCGTATGCCTCTGCGACGCCGGACGGGTCGAATACGGGCAGCTTGGAGAACTGCGCGAACGTGCGCGTGTCCTGCTCGGTCTGCGACGAGATGGGGCCCGGGTCGTCGGCGACCATGACCACCATGCCGCCCTTCACGCCCACGTAGGCGAGGCTCATGAGCGGGTCGGATGCCACGTTGAGGCCCACCTGCTTGCAGGTGACGAGCGCGCGGGCACCCGCATAGGCGGCACCGGCGGCAACCTCCATGGCTGCCTTCTCGTTGATGGACCACTCCACGTAGACATCGTCGGATCTGCGCTTGGCAACCGTTTCGAGCACCTCGGTCGAAGGTGTGCCGGGATACCCGGCGACCACCCTCACGCCTGCGGCGAGCGCCCCGAGCGCGATGGCCTCGTTGCCCATCAGGAACTCCTCGTGCATGAGCCCTCCCCTTGCACGTTTCGTTACATAACCAACCAGCTACGTTAGCAGGTTTACCGGATTGCGGTAGGCTTGTTCACATGTTGGAAAGCGAAGCTGATGGGAGCGCAATGCACGTCACGCACCTCTACCATTCCGGTTTTCTGATCGAGCTCGGCGGCTCGAAGCTGCTCTTCGACTGGTTCCCCGAGACGCAGGAGCGCGCGAACGCAGATCTCGCGCTCCTCGACGGAGCCGAGAAGCTCTACGTGTTCTCGTCGCATGCCCATCACGACCATTACACGCCCTCCATCTGGAACCTGCAGCGCTATCGCGGGCTCGCCGACACCGAGATCACCTACATCGTCGACGACGAGGTGGCGGCGCTCGCCCCCGCGGGCAACGGCCTCGATATCGTGGCGTGCGAGCCCGAGATGGTCTACGAGATCGACGACGATATGGAGGTCACGACCCTCGAGTCCACCGACGAGGGCATCGCCTTCTGCGTGGATGTGCTGGGAAAGACCGTCTACCATGCGGGCGACCTCAGCATCTGGTGGTGGCCCGAGCGCGACGAGAGCCTGAACGTGCTCTCCGAGCAGCACTTCCTCTACTTCCTGCAGATCCTCGAGGGCAGGCATATCGACCTGGCGATGCTTCCCATCACGCCGCGCGCTGGCGCGGACGGCGACCGCGGCATAGCGGCCTTCATGGAACGCGTGGGGGCAGACGTGGTGGTGCCCATGCACTACCGGGATGACCGCGCGGGAGCAATGGCGCTGGCGGCAAGCGAGCGCCTCGCCCCATGGCGCGAGAAGATCCGCTTCGACGAGGAGTTCGAGTTGTAGCGAGGCAAGCCTATTTGACGCGTTCCGCCTCGAGCGGGATCTCGTCGAGGCCGCGCACGATCTCGATCCAGCAGCCGTCCGGGTCGGCGATGAAGTAGAGGCCCATCTTGGGATTCTCCTTCACGATGCAGCCCATCTCCTCGTGCAGGGCATGGAAGGCATCGTAGTCATCTACGCGCACGCACACGTGCGTGTCGCCGTTGCCGTTGTCGTAGGTGCCCTCAAAGCCGCGGTTCCAGGTGAGCTCGAGCTCGAAATCGGCCTCGTCGTTGCCGATGAAGACGATGAGCCAGCTGCCGTCCTCGGGACCCTTGCGGCGGCGCTCGTGCAGGCCGAGGGCCTTCTCGTAGAACGCGAGCGTGGCATCGAGGTCATAGACGTGGGTATTGCGGTGGATGAGCTTCGCACGCATGGTCTTCTCCCCTACTTGATCAGAAACGC
>CAMOLV010000194.1 GCA_946619045.1 uncultured Coriobacteriales bacterium
TGCAGGAAAAGCTGCAGAACGGAACCGTCCCCGATTGCAGGTTCCCGATTGTCGGGTGGTTAGAGGAGGCCTTCGGCTTCGAGGGTCTGCTGCACGCGCGAGAAGTGCATGAACACGCCCTGCTCGTTGAGCGCGCAGATCTCGTCCCAGGTGGCCAGCCGTGCGTCGATGGCCTCCCCATCGAGCAGCTGCACGTCGCCGAGCGAGAAGTCCATATGGATGTGGTAGATATCCACGATGTAGTTGTCGCCGCGCGCAAGGTCCACGTTCACGTAGTTGTACACCGGCGCGAGCTCGAGACCGGACACGTCGAGGCCCGTCTCCTCGGCCACCTCGCGGGTGAGCGCCTCGCGCGAGGTCTCGCCCGCGCGTACGCCGCCTCCGCCGATCTCCCACCAGCCGGCGCCCCAGTGCTTCTCCATCGAGCGCTGCGTGATGAGCATGCGGCCATCGGGCGCCTCGATGATGAAGAGCACGTAGAGCATGTACTGGCCCTCGTGCAGGAACGCCCCCTCGCGCGGGATCGTCTCTCCCGTGAGGTTGCGGTCGCGGTCGTAGATGTCGATGAGCTCTTCCATGGCGTGCCTTACATGGTGAAGAAGTACTGGCGCTTATCGAAGTAGGTCTTGTTGAGGAAGAACATGATCGCGAGGCCGATGACGCTGCCGATGATGGACGCCGCGAACGAATACCCCACGATGGCATAGGTGGCCAGCGTGTAGAGGATCGAGGCGCTGCCATTGACCACGAGCAGAAGCAGGTAGAGGTGCGGGCCGTCCGTTGCGAACTTCGCGAGCCGCATCCTGATGTAGAGGACCACGAAGGCGAACGCGACGAGGTAGATGCCGTAGACGATATCGACGACCTTGAGCGCTGGATGGCTGGCGTACATGGAGTAGCCGAAACTGGAGCCGGTGAACCCGAAGATGGTGTCGAGCCCTGTCCAGAACAGGGAGATCGCCGAGATGTACAGGAGCACGGTCGTGAGCGCCTTGTACCACTTCATCTTCAGCCCTGCCGCCTCGGCATACTGCGCGCCGGCCTTGTTATAGCCGGTGAACAGCTCGCCGATGCCGGAGGGGAGCTTGAGCCCGGCGAGGGGCGTCTCCCACGCGGAGATCAGGGGCACGGAAGCCTGCTGGTACGCGGGCTGCTGCTGGTATGCGGCCTGCTGGTACGCTGCCTGCTGCGTGTAGGGTGCGGGCTGCGGCTGCTGAGGGTAGGCTGCCTGCTGCTGGTACGCGGCCTGCTCCGGCGCGGGTGCAGGCTCCGACGGAGCCGGGGCGGCGGGAGTCGGCTCGACGGGCGCGGCCTGCGCGGCGAGCGGGGTTCCGCACTTGGGGCAGAACGCGGCGGAATCGGAAACCTGTGCTCCGCAATTGGGGCAGATCATGGGATCCTCCAGCTCTCGTGGCTTGCTTGACGGATTAAGTATAGCGAACCGCCCCGAGTCGGCTCGGGGCGGCGGCGTTCGGGGCGGTGCGTCGGCACGGTAGGGGAGAGGACCCGTCCGCTCGCCTAGTCCTTGCCGTTCTTGCGCTTGCAGGCGGCCTTCAGCTTGTCGACCACGATGCGCAGCGCCTTGATGCGCGCGTAGCGCTTGTCGTTGGACTCGAGGATGTACCACGGCGCGAAGGCGGTGCTCGTCTTCTGGAGCATCTCGTCGATCGCGGCCTCGTACTGGTCCCACTTCTCGCGGTTGCGCCAGTCCTCGTCGGTGATCTTCCACTGCTTCTCGGGGGTGTTCTGGCGGTCGGTGAAGCGCTCGAGCTGCGTCTGGTTGTCGATCTGCACCCAGAACTTGATGACGACCGCGCCCCAGTCGGTGAGCTCCTTCTCGAACTCGTTGATCTCGTTGTAGGCGCGCTGCCAGTCGTTCTCGGAGCAGAACCCCTCGATGCGCTCGACCATCACGCGTCCGTACCACGTGCGGTCGAAGATGGCGATGTGCCCGTCCTTGGGCAGGCGCGTCCAGAAGCGCCAGAGGAAGTGCCGCGCCTTCTCGTGGGGCTCGGGGCTCGCGATGGGATGCACCTGGAAGCCGCGCGCGTCGAGCGCGCCGGTGATGCGCTTGATGTTGCCGCCCTTGCCCGCGGCGTCCCAGCCCTCGTAGGCGATGACCACGGGGATCTTGCGACGGTAGATCTCGTAATGCAGCTCGTGCAGCTCCGCCTGGAGACGGTCGAGCTCGGCCTTGTAGGCCTCGTCGCTCGCCATGACCTTGTCCTCGAGCGAGATGCTCGCGAGCTTGGGGATGGGCTCGAGCGGGAAGACGTTCTGCAGGATCGGGCGCGCGAGGGCGCTGTTCTTGAGGGCCGTGTCGATGGCCTGGTTGAGGAACTGCAGCACCTGCAGCTCGGCCCACTTCTGGTCCTCGGTGTCGATGATGTACCACGGTGCGGAGGGGTTGCTCGTATCCTCGAGGTAGCGGTCGTACACGTCGAGGTACTCGTCGTAGCGCTTGTTCTCCTCGAGGTCGTCCTTGTCGACGCGCCAGCGCGTGTTCTTGTCGGCGAGCAGGTTCTTCAGGCGCTTGGACTGGGTCTTCTTGGAGATGTGGCAGAAGAACTTCACGACCAGGTACCCGTTGTCGGTGAGCGAGCGCTCGGTCGTGGTGATGCTGCGCATGCGGTGGCGGTATTCCTCATCGTCGAGCTTGCCGTCGACAAGACCGTCGGTGATCTCCTCCATCCAGAAGGTGTCGAAGATCGCGAAGGTGCCGGCCTCGGGGATCTCCTTCATGTAGCGGTAGAGGAAGGGGAACCGCCCCTCTTCGGGCGTCGGCGCCTTCATGGTCTTGACGGCGAAGAAGCGCGGGTCGATGTTCTTGATGATGCGGCCGATGAGGGTGCCCTTGCCCGAGGAGCCCCAGCCCTCGAGGACCACCATCACGGGGAGCTTGGCGTCCTTGATCTTGGTGTGCCAGCCGGCGAGGCGCTCGCGCTCACGCGCAAGCTCTGATTTGAGCTGGTCTTTCTCGGGCGGCGTTGCCTTGACGAAGTCCTTGAGCATAGGGTCTCCCTTCGCTGGATGATGGGAACAGCATAGGGCGAGACATACTGCGCGGATTCGTAAAAGTGTGCAAATGCACCATCGGTCGGCAAGGGGTGGATTCGCGGTGCTGAAGGGCATGCAACGCGACTCTGCCGGGGGGACAGGTTTGCTGTCATGAATTCGGCCGGGGGGACAGGTCTGCT
>CAMOLV010000195.1 GCA_946619045.1 uncultured Coriobacteriales bacterium
TACGGCGACCCCGCCGGCTACGAGGAGACCCTCTACAAGACCAAGGGCGGCCTCTTCTTCCTGTGCGGCATCGGCGGCGAGGAGAGCCCCTACGCCGAGGGCACCGACATCCGTCCGGTCTCCGAGGCCGACGCCACTGCATGGCTCGAGGCATAAGCATACGCTTCATACCGCTTGAACGGACAAACGCGCGTCGGACAAGTTCCGGCGCGCGTTTTTGATAGAGTTGAAAGTACGAAGAACGTGTGTCGGACGGGAGTTCAACCATGAACAGCTTCAGCTACTACGCACCCACCAGAGTCGAGTTCGGCCTCGGTGCGGAGAACAAGGTCGGCCAGCTCGCGAAGGAATACGGCGCCACCAAGGTGCTCGTGCATTTCGGCGGGCAGTCGGCGGTGCGCTCCGGCCTCATCGACCGCGTGTGCGCCTCGCTCGACGAGGCGGGGCTCCCGCATGTGGAGCTCGGCGGCGTCGTTCCCAACCCGCGCCTCTCGCTCGTGCACAAGGGTCTCGAGCTCGCCCGCGCCGAGGGCGTCGACTTCATCCTCGCGGTGGGCGGCGGCTCGGTCATCGACTCCTCCAAGTCGATCGGATACGGCCTCGCCTGCGGCGGCGATCCGTGGGACTTCAACATGGGGATCCGCAAGCCCACCGGCTGCGCGCCCATCGGCGTGGTGCTCACCATCGCGGCCGCAGGCTCCGAGATGAGCAACAGCTGCGTCATCACCAACGAGGAGACGGGCATCAAGAAGGGATGCAACTCCGAGTACTGCCGTGCCAAGTTCGCGGTCCTGAACCCCGAGCTCACGGTCACGCTGCCCTGGTACCAGACGGCGTGCGGCTGCGTCGACATCATGATGCACACCATGGAGCGCTACTTCACGCCCATCGGGAACCTCCAGCTCACCGACGAGATCGCCGAGGGCCTCATGCGCACCGTGTACGACAACGCGATCGTCCTGCACGAGAACCCCGACGACGTCGAGGCGCGCGCCGAGATCATGTGGGCGGGCTCGCTCTCGCACAACGGCCTGACCGGCTGCGGCAACGGCGGCAACGACTTCGCGAGCCATGCGCTCGAGCACGAGCTCTCGGCCGCATACGATGTCACGCACGGCGCCGGCCTGGCCGCCATCTGGCCGCACTGGGCGCGCTATGTCATGGACGCCTGCCTCGACCGCTTCGTCCTGTTCGCGATGAACGTGATGGGCATCGATCCCGACGATTACGAGACCCTCGAGGATGCCGCGCTCGCGGGCATCGAGGCCGTGGAAGACTTCTACCGCGAGATCGAGATGCCCACCAACCTGCACGAGCTGGGACTCGAGCTCACCGACGACGACCTTGCCGCGATGGCGCACCAGTGCGCGACGCTCAAGGGCGGCACGTTCGGAGCCGCCAAGAAGCTCACCGAAGAGGATGCCCTGGCCATCTACCGCATGGCCAACGCATAGGGAACGTGCTGAAAGGAGAACCGTCATGGAGGCAATCGAGAGGATCACGGCAGCCGAGGAGGCATTCGACAGGGTCATCGCCGCGAAGGAGCAGCTCGAGAAGGCGCTCGACGCCTTCGACGAGTCGCTCGACGACCTCGCGCTCTTCTCCGACTACTACGGCAGCGGAGAGTGGTTCGACGACCGCGCCGCCGACGAGGCGGGCGAGCTTCCCGAGGGCCTCAAGCGCGGTGTGCTCTCCGAGGACCTGCCCTACGATGCGCTGCTCGACACGCGCGCCCTCGCCCTTCAGATGATCGAGATCGCGACCGATACCCTCTACATCGTTTAGGAGGTCATGCACAATGCCTGGCAAGAGAGCCGATGTCATCAGCTGGGACGAGTTCTTCATGCGCGTGGCCGTTGCCGCCGCGATGCGCAGCAAGGACCCCAACACGCAGGTGGGCGCCTGCATCGCGGGCAAGGATAACCGCATCCTCTCGGTGGGCTACAACGGCACGCCGTCGACGCTCGACGACGACGAGTTCCCGTGGGACACCACCGACGATCCCCTCACCGACAAGCACAGCTATGTCATCCATGCCGAGGCGAACGCCATCCTGAACTACCGCGGGTCGCTCAAGGACCTTGCCGGCGCGACGGCGTACGTGACGCTCTTCCCGTGCCAGGAATGCGCCAAGACGCTGGCGCAGGCGGGCATCGGCGAGGTGGTCTACCTCGACGACAAGTACGGCGAGACCATCGGCGGCAAGGTCGCGAAGGCGGTGCTCGACCGCTGCGGCGTGACCTACCGCCAGGTGACGCTTCCCGAGGGAGCGCTGTCATGATCGGCGCCGTCTCCGGCCTGCCCATCTCGATCGACGAGGCCACGGGCGAGCTGTCGTTCTACGACGGCCTGCTCTGCGACGGAGACTCGATGAAGACCCTCGGACAGATGGAGGGGCTGTTCCGCTCCATCGAGGGCGAGGATCCCGACACGTTGGTCTACCGTGCCTACCGCAACATCCGCTTCCCCGAGCATGAGGATCTCTGGGTGCCGCGTAACATGCGCTACGACATCACCGTCGTGATGCCCGGCGCCTCGTGCGGCGAGTACTTCAAGACGAGCGGGCACTACCATGGGGCGGGCCCCGGGCAGGCGCTGCCGTATCCCGAGGTCTACGAGGTGGTGAAGGGCTCGATCGCCTTCGTGCTGCAGTACGACCCGCTCTTCGACACGCCCGACGAGGGCGCCCCCGACGACGTGCGCGCGGTCGTGGTGCACGAGGGCGAGTCGATCATCATCCCCGCGTTCGCGGGCCATGGGTCGATCAACGTCGCAGACGAGGTCTCGGCCTTCTCCAACATCGCCGTGGTGAGCTGCCCGGTGCTCTACGATGCCGTCAAGGCGCGCCACGGCCTTGCGACGTACGTGATGAAGGGCGCCGAGGGTCCCGAGCTCGTTGCCAACGATGCCTACGAGCTGGAGGGCGAGCCGCGCTTCGCGCGTCCGCTCGAGGCTCCCGACTTGGGCATCGCCTTCGGGAAGCCCTGCTACGGCACTTACGTGGAGGATCCTACGCGGTACAGCTGGCTCCTCGACTGCGAGCCGTACGACGAGCGCATCGTCGGCCTGACCGAGCTGATCTAGTCCGTCCGTGGGACGAAGGGGACAGGTCATTCGCTGTCCCACTTTGGGACAGCGAATGACCTGTCCCCTTCGTCCCAGAAAAGAGAGAGGGAACGACCA
>CAMOLV010000196.1 GCA_946619045.1 uncultured Coriobacteriales bacterium
CCCGCCTCATGAAGAAGGTCGGCGTGCGCGACATCGTGGTCTGCGACCGCGCGGGAGCCATCTACGAGGGCCGCGAGGGCATGAACGCCGCCAAGCAGGAGCTCGCCACGTGGACCAATGCCGAGAAGCGCTCGGGCTCGCTCGCCGACGTCCTCGTGGGCGCCGACGTGTTCCTGGGCGTCTCCGCACCCGGCCTGGTGACGCGCGAGATGGTGGCGTCGATGGCCGAGAACGCCATCGTGTTCGCCTGCGCGAACCCCGTGCCCGAGATCATGCCCGACGAGGCGCTCGCCGCAGGCGCCGCCATCGCGGCGACCGGCCGTTCCGACTTCCCCAACCAGATCAACAACGTGCTGGCGTTCCCCGGCATCTTCCGCGGCGCCCTCGACGTGCGCGCGAGCGACATCAACGAGGACATGCTCATCGCCGCCGCCCACGCCATCGCCTCCGCGGTGGGGGAGAAGCTCGCCCCCGACTACATCATCCCCGGCGCCTTCGACGAGGGCATCGCCTACAAGGTTGCCGAAGCCGTCGCGCAGGCCGCCCGCGAGAGCGGGGTCGCCCGCATCTAGCGTTCTTTCCCGCCAGGGAAGCTTATCGGGCGTACAGCAGGAGGGGCTCCCCGCAGGGAGCCCCTCCTTTCATGTTATCGAGATGCGCCTTCGGTCTACTTCATGTGCGAGGGCCTGTCGTCCTCATCCTCCTCGCGGCTCCGCATGATGAGGTACGCTCCGGCACCTCCGAGCGCGACGAGGCCCGCCGCGCCCGCGACGATCAACGGGATCGGCAGGTCGGCGGATGGCGTCGGCTTCGGAGCGGGCGACGGGGCGGGGGCGGGCGACGGCGATGGGGTCGGCGCCGGCGCCGGGGTCGGGGTCGCCTTCTCCTTCTTGGGAATGGGCTCGGTTCTCGTGGCTCCGCACTTCGTGCAGGTGAACGTGCGCACGCCCACCGCGGTCTCGGTGGGCTCGACCGTCACCTTTCCCTCATCCCATGTGTGCCCGAGGGCGGGAACCGTGGGCGTATCGAAGATGCGCTCGAGCGAGGAGGTGTCCTTGACCATCATGCCGCACTCGTCGCAGATGAAATACGCCCGGTTGCCGTTTGCCGTGCAGGTCGGGTCCTTTGCCTTGACCTCCCGCCACGAGTGGGTATGGACCTTCTCGAAGACCGCGACATAGCTGATATCGGAGCCTATCTTGAACGTCACGCTGGCATCCTTCGAGACCACGGCGCCGTTGCCCGTGCTCGCCCAATGCACGAAGCTGTACCCCGATGCGGGTTTCGCGGTGATCGTCACGGAGGCGCCCTTCTCGTAGCTGCCCGCCCCCGAGACCGATCCACCCGCGCTGGGACTCGCGATCAGGGAGACGATGTATTTGAGCTTGGGGATCTTCTCGGTCTTCGTCGCGCCGCACACGGTGCAGGTGAAGGTGCGCACACCGTCGGCATCGTGGGTGGCCTTGGTCGTCTCCGTGCCCTTGTCCCAGGTGTGGTTGCCCGTCGCCTTCACGACCCTCGTCTCGACGCCTCCCGGCTCGGAACCGCCGCAATCCGTGCAGGTGCGCTTTTCCTGGCCATCCTTCCCGCAGGTTGCCGCCGTGACCGTGGTCCATGCTCCGAAGTTATGGCCGGTGGGATCGAGGAGGATCTCGGTGCTGTGCGCTGCTATCTCATGCGTGCACGCGTGGTCCCAGAACCACTTTCCGCACTCGGAGCACTCGTAGTATTCCTTGGAGCCGGGCTGCGTGCAGGTGGGGAGCTTGCCGGCCACATACGACGGGCTATGCCCGTAGGCGGGAAGCACCCAATCGCTGCCGTAGATCTCGGAGCTGGCGGACGAGTCCCAGAAGCGGCGCTGGCAGTACGAGCACCAGTAATGCTCCTTGCGGCCGTCGTTCTCGCAATCGGCATACTGGAAGTCGATGTGGCTGAGGTTATGCCAGCTCGATCCGCCCGGCCATACCACATCGGAGGATGAGATCTCGTTGGTCATGTCGTAATCGGAGAACATCCTCCCGCAGTTGGCGCAGGAATAGTACTCGATCGTGCCGTCGGAGATGCAGGTGGGGTATACGACGGGATGATAGACCCTGTCATGCTCCATCTTGAGGACGGCGATGAGGGTGACGCTTCCCGAGCTCTGGAACACCCTGATGTTGGCGGGGTTCTGGTAGCTCTGGTGCACGCTCGAATCCTCGCGCTCCCAGTGGTCGAAGGTCCAGCAGCTGCCGTCGGAAATCCACCAGACGTCGACATCGATGTGGTCGGAATCGGTGTAATAGGACCCTGATCCCGACACGTTGCCGATTCCCCAGGGATGCGTCGACACGTTGACGGTCACCGTGCCGGCAAACGCGGCATGGGGGAAGAGCACGGTCAAAACGAAGATGAGGGGGAGCAGGAACCGGGAGGAGCGTCTCATGGTGGATCCTTCCTCGAGGGGTGGGAACCTCGACCCTACCGCTGCGTCAGTCCAAAGGCATCTCCATCGCCAAGCAGGGGCGGTATGCCGTACGCCCCGCCCTATCTCATATGCGAGGGCCTATCGCTCTCGTCCTCGTCGTGCTTGCGCATGATGAGCAGCACGATGAGGCCTCCCAGCGCGACGCAGCCCACGGCTCCAGCGGCGATGAGCGGTACGGGCAGGCCGGTGTTCGCGGCAGGCTCCGGCGCGGGGTCGGGCGACGGCGCGGGCTCGGGCGACGGCGTCGGCGTAGGAGTCGGAGCCGGCGTGGGTTCGGACTTCTCCTTCTTGGGGATGGTCTCCGTCTTGGTCTCCTTGCAAGCCGTGCAGGTGAAGGTGCGCACGCCCTCGGCGGCCTCGGTGGGCTCGGTCGTCACCTTGCCCTCGTCCCAGGCATGCCCGAGTGCGGCGACGGTGCGCGTCTCGATGTCGCCGCATGCGGTGCAGGTGCGGCTCTCGGTGCCCGACTCGGTGCAGGTTGCAGCCTTGGAGTTCTTCCACGACCCCCACGAGTGCCCGGTGGCGGGGATCACGGGAATGGAATCGTAGGCGTCCATAGCCGACGGGCTGTCGACGATGAGCCCGCAGCTGGTGCAGATGGAATAGGCGGCATAGCCGTCATCCGTGCACGTGGCGGCTTTGTAGGCGATGTCGTTCCAGGTATGGACATGCGTGAAGACGGCGGTGAGATGCCATTCCT
>CAMOLV010000197.1 GCA_946619045.1 uncultured Coriobacteriales bacterium
GATGCCGAAGATCTCGTCGGTGATGCCGTAGCCCACGCCGATGCGGTTGAGCGTGGACTCCCGGGGATCGAAGCGCTGCGCGAGGGCGGCGCCCATCAGGAAGTAGCGCGCATTGGTGACGAGCGTGACGAAGGCGACCTCGAGGTAGCCCGCCTGAGCGGCGATGGCCGAGAACCCCGCGAACTCGCCCGCGCTCGCCAGGTTGAGCGCGCTGGCCACGAACGCCTGCCAGGCTCCGATGCCCGCGTTGCGCGCCGCGATGCCCAGCGAGAAGGCCACGGCGAAGTAGCCCAACGCGATGGGGATGCCGTCGCGCATGCCCTCGAGGAAGGGCGACGGATGCTTTGGATCGGATGCGGGCAACATGCCTCCAGGGGTCTCGTCGTGATCACGCAAGTCGATAGTGTAACCCAGTTGGCAAAACCGCCTGCGCCGCCCACGGCAAACGAGATCAAAAGCACCTATTCGGCATCGACCAGGCCGATGCAGACATCGTTGACGTTGGTCCCCGTCGGTCCGGTGACGATCAGGCAGCCGATGGCCTTGAGCGCATGGTAGGCATCGTTATCCCGAAGGACCGCATGCAGGTCGATGCCCGCCGCCTCGAGGGCATCGCAGCTGTCGCCGTCCGCATAGCCCCCCGCCGCATCGGTGGGGCCGTCCGTCCCGTCCGAGCCCACGCTGATCAGCGCAGCGCCGCTTTGGCCGCGCAGGCCCTCGCTGGCGGCAAGCGCCAGCTCCTGGTTGCGCCCGCCCAGGCCGCTTCCCGTCAGATGGACGACGGTCTCCCCGCCCGCTATGAAGGCGAGCTTGCGGTTGGAGCCGGCATGGTCGGCGAGGATGGAGGCCATGAGGCGACCCGCGTCGCGGGCCTCGCAATCGAGCCTGTCGGTGATGATGGCGGGCTCGTAGCCCCGCTCGAGGCAGGCGCTTGAAGCGGCCCGGCAGAGTTCCCGCACGCTGCCCACGACCTGGGCGGCCGCATTCGGAAGCTCCTTGGGCGTCTCGGTGCGCAGGCATGCGAGCGCCTCCGAGCTCAGCCGCAGGCCGTACTTCTCGACGATGGCCAGGGCTTCGGCGCATGTCGAGCGATCCGGGCTGACCGGACCGGATGCGATCATGTCCAGGGGATCTCCCAGGATATCGGAGAGGACGACCGCCTCCACGTGCGCCGGCGCGCAATGCTCGGCGAACCTTCCGCCCTTCACGGCGGAGAGGCGCTTGCGGATCGTGTTGATCTCCACGATGTCCGCCCCGCAGGCGAGCAGCCGATCGGTCACGTCCCGAAGCTCGGCGAGCGGGATGAGCGGCTTCTCGAAGAGGGCGCTGCCCCCGCCGGAGAGCAGGAACAGCACGGTATCGTCCGCTCGGAGGCCCTCCGTCAGCTCGAGCGCCGCCTCCGCGGCCAGGATGCTGTTCCCATCCGGGACGGGATGGCCCGCCTCGACGCAGCGGAGCGGATCGAGGGGCATCTCGAAATGGCCGTATTTGCTGATGACGAGGCCGTCCGCCACGGGGACCTGCAGGCAGTCGAGTGCGGCCCGCGCCATGCGCGGGGCGGCCTTGCCCACGGCGATCAGGAACACGCGGCCGGGAAACCGCAGCCCCTGCAGGGCCCTGCGCACCGCGTTCTCGGGCATGACCGCATCGATCGCGGCGCGGGCGATGCCCTCGGCGTCTGTTCGCAGCTTCCGGTTGATGGCGAGCTCCCTCCGTCGGCATCATGCCCGAATACAGAAACGAGCCCCGAAGGGCTCGTGGAGATTCTGGTGTCGGAGGCGGGACTTGAACCCGCACAGCCTTAAACGGCCACTAGCACCTCAAGCTAGCGCGTCTGCCAATTCCGCCACTCCGACATGGCCTAATGAGCATAACACAACAGACGGGATGTGCAAGCCCAAAAATCACCGAACTTAAAACTTATCCGAGCGATCCAACCGGGAAGGTGAGCGCCAGGATGCAGATCGTGACGATGAACACGGCGGACGTGATGATGGTGAGGCGGTCGAGATTCTTCTCGATGACGCCCGTACCTGCGTTGGAGGGGACGAGGGATGCGGAGAGCATCTCGGAGAGGCCGGTGCCCTTGCCCGAGTGCATGAGCACGAGCAGCACGGTGGCGAGGCCCGAGAGGACCAGGATGATGAGCAGGAGGATGTTCAGAACGCCCACGGAAACTCCTTGGATAGCGGTTTATCAGCAATTCGCTAGTATAGCACAGCTCGAATGCTACACGAGAACAACATCGTATGCGCGATGTCCTGCACAGCTGGAGCTGGAAGGAGCCTGCGATACGAAAGAGCCCCGGCTGCGAGGCCGGGGCTCGGGCAAAGCTATGCGCTGCTTCCCTACTGGGCGTTCCTCACCATAGCGGCGAAGTTGGGGGCCTTGAGGGAGGCGCCGCCCACGAGGGCGCCGTCGACGTCGGGCTTGGCCACGAGGTCGGCGATGTTGTTCTCGTTGGCGGAGCCGCCGTAGAGCACGCGGATCTCGGCTGCCTTCTCGGCGCCGAAGACCTCGACGAGGGTCTCGCGGATGGCGCCGCAGACCTCCTGGGCGTCATCGGCCGTGGCGGTCTTGCCGGTGCCGATGGCCCAGATGGGCTCGTAGGCGATGACGTACTTGGAGGGGTCGTCGATCTCGAGGCCGGCGGTGTCGGCCTTGATCTGGTTCACGACGAACTCCACGTGCGTGCCGGCCTCGCGGATCTCGAGCGGCTCGCCGCAGCAGGAGATGGGCACGATGCCGTGGGCCATGAGGGCCTTGGCCTTCTTGTTGATGTCCTCATCGGTCTCGCCGAAGTAGCCGCGGCGCTCGGAGTGGCCGATGATGCAGTAGGTCGCGCCGATGGCGGTCAGCATATCGGGAGCGGTCTCGCCGGTGTAGGCGCCCTTCTCCTCCCAGTACACGTTCTGGGCACCGAGCGCGAAGGGGGCGTCGTTCTGCTCGATAACCTCGGCAACGCCCTTGAGGTCGACGGCGGGCGGGCAGACGACGACGTCGACGTCGCCGGTGCCGTCCTTGAGCTCCTCGTTGAGGGCGGTGGCGAGCTCCACGGCCTCCGAGAAGGTCTTGTTCATCTTCCAGTTGCCGGCAATCATGATCTTACGCATCGAGAAGCGCCTCCACTCCGGGAAGGGCCTTGCCCTCGACGAGCT
>CAMOLV010000198.1 GCA_946619045.1 uncultured Coriobacteriales bacterium
GCCGTGGCCTCGGAGATGTTGCCCTGCGCCATCTCGAGCAGGCCGCCCAGCATGTCGTGGTACTCGGCATCGCCGTGGAAGCACTGGATGGCCTCGTCGAGCAGCGGCCATGCCTCGTCGGAGCGCTCGGGCGCGACGGCGGCATAGCGGGTCAGGAACAGGAACGCCGCGAGACGGACCGTCGCGGAGCCCTCGTCGAACAGCGCCGCCTCGGCGCCGTCGAACGCGCCGAAGACGCGCTCGCCGTACTTCTGGGCGAGCACGGTCAGCGCGTCGAGAACCTCCCAGCGGGTCTGGGCCTCGGGGCGGTACAGAGCGTCGATCAGGGCATCGATATGGGGCTCGAGCAGATCGGGGTTGGCGTGCGCGATGGTCGCGATGCGCGCGCCGACCTCCTGGCGGCGGCGCCTGCTCGATCCGGACAGCCCCTCGACGAGCGGCTCGACCATCTCGGCAGTGTACGGCCCTGCCGCGGCGGAACCTTCAGCGGCCTCGGCGGCCGCCACGGATTCAGGCTCGAACTCTTCCGCCATATGCGATACCTCCTAGAGTTTGTAGTGACGGTAGCGGCGCTCGCCGTCACGGCGCTCATCATCGTTCGAATCGTCGGCGGCATCCTCGATGAGCGACCAGTCGAGGCCCGCGGCATAGCCGTCGGCCTCGTCGGCGTAGAGCAGGCTCAGGGCCTGCCCGCCCAGGCGCGAACCGCCAACAGAACACAGTAAATCAAAAAGCGCGAACGCCGTCTCGGCACCGGGCATCGTGAGGCCAAATTCCTCAGAATGTGCAAGTGCGAGGCCGATGTCCTTGCGCAGGTACTCCGCGAAGAAGCCGGGCTTGTAGTCGCCGTCGAGCGACTTGGGCGCGTAGGTCGTCGCAGCGCCGGACGTGCCCGTGCCGGAGAGGATCAGGTCGAGCACGGCATGGGGGTCGAGACCCGCCTGCTGGGCGAGCGCGAGCGCATCCGAATACGCCACGATGCACTCCGCGAACGAGACCTGGTTGCAGAGCTTGGCCGTCTGGCCGGCGCCGGCATGCCCGAAGAAGCAGAGCTTCGACGAGAAGGTCCTGAGCAGCTCGGCGATCTCCTCGGGCAGGTCCTTCTCGGAGATGCCCAGGATGAGCGTGAGGGTGCCGTCGATCGCGCCCTGCTCGCCGCCCGTCACGGGGCAGTCGAACGCATGCATGTCGACGACCTCGGCGGCGTCGTGGATGTCGCGCGCCAGCTCGGGCGACGAGGTGGTGAGGTCGATGAGCCAGGCGCCCTTCTTGGCGCACGCGAGCACGCCGCCCGACGAGAGGTACACGTCCTCCACGTCGTCGGGGTAGCCGACCATGGTGAACACCACGTCGGCGTCGCGCACGGCGTCTGCCACGCTATCGGCCCATACGGCGCCGCGCGCCACGAGGGCGTCGGCCTTGGCCTTGGTGCGGGTGTTGACGACGAGCCTGTAGCCCGCGTCGAGGATGTGGCCGGCGATGGCAGAGCCCATGATGCCCGTGCCGATGAACGCCACCTTGGAGATGGTCTTGTGCAGCATGTATGTGCCTTCCGTTTGCTACTTGCCGCGGACCTTGCGCGCGATGCGGTCGGTGAGCGAGAGCTTCTCGCGGCGGTCGCCGCCCCAGAAACCCACGGCCACCATGCCCGGGCCCACGTGCGCGCCGAGGACCGGCGAGATGACGCTGCGCATGATGAGCAGGCCCTCGCAGCCCTTCTCGCGGCGCAGGTGATCCTCAAGCCAGTCGGCGTCCTTCTCGGCATCGGCATGCATGATCGTGATGGGCAGCGAGAGGTCATGCGACCAGTTCTCCTGGAAGTCCGCGATGAGCGCGCGGAGCGCCTTCTTGCGTCCGCGGCACATGCCCTTCAGCGTGAGCGAGCCGTTGAGGTCGAAGGAGAGCTCGGGCTTGATGTCGAGCTTGCCGCCGAGCTGCGCCGCCGTGGGCGGGATGCGTCCGCCGGCCGCCAGCGCGTCGAAGTTCTCGAGCGTGAAGTAGCCCTGGATGTAGTAGCGCGCCTCGCTGGCCCAGTCGTAGAGCTCCTTGGCAGAGGCGCCGTTGCCGGCCATGCGCACGGCCTCCACGCACAGAAGCTCCGCGCAGGCGGACGGGCACAGGTTGTCGAGCACGTAGAGCTCGAAATCGGGGTATGCCTCGGCGATCATGTCGCGCGCCGTCTCGGCGGCGTGGATGCTCGACGAGAGGCCGCCCGTGAAGCCCAGGTAGATGGTGGGCGTGCCCTCCTTGGCCGCGCGCTCGAAGACCTCGTAGTAGAAGCCCGGCGTGACGGCCGAGGTGGTCACATGCGCGCCTGCGCGCAGCTTGTCGTAGTAGTCCCGGTACGTGATGGACTTCCAGATATCGTCGGTGTGCTCGACGCCGTCGATCACGAACGGGAACCCGATGATCTCGATGCCCAGGCGGTCGGCGATCTTGGAGCCGAAGTCGGCGCAGGTGTCGGCGATGATATGCACGTCGCGGTGCGCCTTGAACGAGCGCACCGCCTTGACGATGTCCGTGGGGACGTAATTATGGTTGGGAGTTGTGACGCCTTCTAGATCGTAGGCGTCCTCCGGTTTATGCGTGCTGCCCTCTTCGGGGGAAAGCTCAGTCATTGTCCTCCTCGATCTTAGGCTTGATGATTCCGTAGCCTCCATTCTTACGATGGTAGATTACGTTAATCAAGCCCGTCGTGGCGTTGGTAAACACATAGAAATCATGCCCCAGCAGATCGGTCTGGACAAGTGCCTCTTCCTCGGTCATGGGCGGCAGATCGATGATCTTCTCGCGCACAAGGATGTCCTCGTCCTCATCCTCGGTGGGCTCGATCAGGTCGGCCAGGTCCTCGATGTTGGCCGGAACGGCGATGCGTCCGCCCTTCTGACGGCGGTCGACCACGCGGGTCTTGTACTTGCGGAGCTGGCGGCTCACCTTGTCGGCGGCCTCGTCGATGGCGGCGTTCATGTCGTCGCCGGAAGCGACCACGCGCACCACGTTGTCGCGGACGAACACCGTGACCTCGCAGGACTTGCGCTCGAGATTGGAGGGGTTCTTGTCGACTCGCAGCACGCAATCGCAGGTCATGGGCGAGAT
>CAMOLV010000199.1 GCA_946619045.1 uncultured Coriobacteriales bacterium
TCGGCCTCGACATCGACACCGTCGAGGGCATGCAGTTCGACAAGGGCTACATCTCGCCGTACTTCGCGAACGAGACCGAGACCATGACCGCCGAGCTGGCCAACCCCTACATCCTGATGACCGATCAGAAGATCTCCAACATCCAGGACATCCTGCCCATCCTCGAGGCCGTCTCCAAGCAGGGCTCCCCGCTGCTCATCATCGCCGAGGACGTCGACGGCGAGGCCCTCGCCACCCTCATCCTCAACCGCCTGCGCGGCACCCTGCAGGTGTGCGCCGTCAAGGCTCCCGGCTACGGCGACCGCCGCAAGCGCATGCTCGAGGACATCGCCATCGTCACCGGCGGCCAGGTTGCCATGAAGGAGCTCGGCTTCCAGCTCACCGACATCACCGCCGAGATGCTCGGCCGCTGCAAGTCGGTCAAGATCACCAAGGACAACACCACCATCGTCGGCGGTGCCGGCGACAAGCAGGCCATCGAGGACCGCATCGTCCAGATCAAGGCCGAGATCGAGAACAGCACCTCCGACTTCGACCGTGAGAAGCTCCAGGAGCGCATGGCCAAGCTCGCCGGCGGCGTCGCCGTCATCAAGGTCGGCGCGGCCACCGAGGTCGAGCTCAAGGAGATCAAGCACCGCATCGAGGACGCCCTCCAGGCCACCCGCGCTGCCGTGGAGGAGGGCATCGTCGCCGGCGGCGGCGTGGCGTTCCTCGCCTCCGCCCACGTGCTCGACAACGTCGAGTGCGTCGATGCCGACGAGAAGATCGGCGTCGAGATCATCCGCAAGGCCCTTGCGGCTCCCGTGAAGACCATCGCCAACAACGCCGGCTTCGAGGGCTCCGTCGTGGTCGAGAAGATCAACGGCCTGCCCGCCGGCCAGGGCCTCAACTCCGCCAACGGCGAGTGGGGCGACATGATCGAGATGGGCGTCCTCGACCCCGTCAAGGTCACCCGCACCACGCTCCAGAACGCTGCCTCCGTCGCGAGCCTGATCCTCATCACCGAGGCCACGGTCACCGACGAGCACAAGGACACCTCCATCGAGGAGGCCATCTCCCGCGCTGCCGCTGCTGGCGGCCAGGGCGGCGGCATGTACTAAAATCGCGTGTGGGGTCGAGCACCTCACATCGAACGTCCTCGAAAGGCGGGCACTTCGGTGCCCGCCTTTTTTATCGATGTAACCGAGCAGGACCTCTGCATTGGCCGTGCTATATCAGATAAGGAGCTTATCTTTTAATGCATTTCTGTTCTGATAGTGATTAAACTAATAATTCTACCTGCGGCTTTTCAAGAACGATGCATTTCTCGACAAAGAAGTGTGATGACTGATAAGCAATTCAACGAAATAGTGGGACAGTTATGCTCGGGGGGCCAAGCGATCGACGCTCTGCCTTCCCTAGGACAAAAAGACCGGGCATAGCTGTCCCAGTTTGGGGTCTCTTCCCGCTTGTGCCATACTAGAAGGGTTAGAAAGGGGAAGCAGTGGCTAACGAAGAAGAGCGCGATTTTCTCGACGAGCTCATCGACCTGCAGAGCGATTGGCGGGCGCTCTCCAACCCGCTCGGCGACATCGCCGACAGCCTCATGCAGGATCCCGAGAAGAAGAAGCGGTGGAATCCGGCGGAGTACAAGGAGGTTCCCGTCGCGAACTCCATGCGCTGCGTGCGCGTCGCCACGCAGGACCATTCCCTGTGCACGCGCTGCCTCGACATCTGCCCCACCGACGCCATCACCATCACGGCTAAGTCCATCAAGATCGGCGAAACCTGCCGCAAGTGCGGGCTCTGCTCCGCCATCTGCCCCACCGATGCCCTCTTCACGCGCAGCCGCATGCCCAAGAACCTCTACGAGTCGGTCGCACGCAGGGCATCCGCATACAAGAAGTGCTACATCACCTGCACCCGCGCGCTGAAGCGCCTTCCCAAGGGCAACGAGGTCGTGCTCGCCTGCGTGGGGCTCATCCCGCGCGATGTGTGGTTCGCCCTCCTGGCCGACTACAACAACATCAGCGTCTACCTGCCCGTGGGCATCTGCGACAAATGCCGCACCACCACCGGCGAGGAGATGCTCTCCGAGGAGATCGCCACCGCCGAGGAGTGGGCGGATGCCTCCGTGGGCCTCGAGGTCGACGAGGCCGACCTCAACCACGAGTACACGCGCGCCTACAAGCGCAGCCAGTTCGTGAGCAGCGCGATGCAGTCGGGCGAGCGCCTGCTGACCGGCACCAACCCCGCGCTCGCGGGTGCCAAGGCCATCGCCAACAAGATCCAGGACCACGCCAAGCGCGTGAACGAGCTCACCACGAGCCTCGAGAACGCCGTCGGCGCCCGTACCTCCGGCAACAAGCAGCGCCAGCTCACCTCGCGTCGCAAGATCATGCTCGAGGCGCTCCAGCGCACGCCGAGCCTCGCCGATTGCATCACCGGCCTCGAGGTCCCCACCTGCGACTCGACGCTCTGCACGAGCTGCGGCGATTGCGTCACCGCCTGCTCGACGCACGCGCTCGACCTCGATAAGCGCGGCCACGTGCTGGTCGAGGCGGCATACTGCAGCAACTGCGGGTTCTGCGCCGACGCGTGCCCCGAGGGCGCCCTCTCCATGGTGCCGCTCGATGCGCACGAGCTCGTGGTTCCCGACCCCTATGCCGAGGAGATCGCCAGGAAGAAGGCCGAGGCCAAGGCGGAGGCCGACAAGCTCATGGCGAAGGGCAAGAAGAAGCTCAAGAAGGTCGGCGACCTGCTCGAGTCGCTCGATGAGAAATAGCTAGGAGAAAGATACATGTCGCTTTCGATCGGAATCGTCGGACTCCCCAACGTGGGCAAGTCCACCCTGTTCACGGCCCTCACCAAGAAGGGCGGCCTTGCGGCCAACTACCCCTTCGCGACCATCGACCCCAACGTGGGCATCGTCGACGTGCCCGATGCACGTCTCCAGGTGCTCGCCGATATCGTGCACCCCGGTCGCATCGTGCCCGCCACGGTCGAGTTCGTCGACATCGCGGGCCTGGTGAAGGGCGCGAGCGAGGGCGAGGGGCTCGGCAACCAGTTCCTCGCCAACATCCGCGAGACCGATGCCATCTGCGAGGTCG
>CAMOLV010000200.1 GCA_946619045.1 uncultured Coriobacteriales bacterium
GCGGTGATGTTGACGGTCTGGCCTGCGGTGGCGGTCTGGACGTCGGCGGTACCGTTAATCACGGTGATGGCGTGGGCAACGGGTGCAGGCGGTTCGGGCTCCGGTTCCGGCTCAGGCTCCGGCTCCGGTTCGGGCGCAGGCGGCTCGGGTTCGGGTTCCGGTTCGGGCTCCGGTGCGGGCTCGGGCTCGGCAATGGCAACCTTGATCTCGACGGCGAGGGTGGTCAGCTTCTCATCGGCACCCCAGGTGGCGGCCTTGAAGGTGCCACCGCCCTTGACCGTTACGGTGGTGGCGTTGGTGAAGGGCACGGCCTCGCTGTTGGCCTTGAAGGTGATGAGGAGCGCGTAGGTCTCGCCGCCGTTGAGAACCGCGTCGGCGGGCAGCAGGCTGCCGTGCGAGTCGGCCCAGTTGAGCTGGGCAGGAGCGTCGGCGATGCCGTACGGGGCGCCGACGAGGAGCTTGATGACGCCCGCTTCGATGGTGGAGGCATCGGCGACCTTGGTGCCGGCGGTGGGGGCGAGCACGATGATGGGGACGTCGTCGATCGGGTTGACGCGCTTCTCGGTCGCCTCGACGGCGATGCGGATGGCGGCGGAATCGGCTGCGACGTTCTGGTCGACGACCTTGCCGAAGTCGAGCTTCACGGGGAAGTCCTCGGCAGGCGCGAATGCGGCCCCGTCGGAGGGCTTGACGGTGAAGGAGGCGTAGTAGGTCTCGCCAGCGGTGAAGGGGGTGTTCTCGGGGAGGTCGCTGCCGTCCTCGGCAACCCACTTGGCGGCCTCGACGGTGTAGCTCTTGCCGGCGGGAACGGTGATCTCGGGCTTGCCCTCGGTCGTGGCATCGCCCTCAGCCGCGGGCGGGAGCACCGCGAGGACGATGGAGTCGATGGGGTTCTCGTCGGCATGGGCGAGCTGGGGCTTGCCGAACAGCAGGCCGCCCACGACGAGCGCGATCGCGCACAGCGTTCCGACGATGGCGGAGATGCGGGATTTCTTGTTGCTCATGGCACTTCTCCTTGCTCGGCTGCCTTTGAAGCGGCAGATGCCTTAATCGACCATTGGTACGCGGATAGCTGTGATCCCGTCTCGAAAAAAGATGAAAAGATGACGCGTTTCATCATTTACGCATGCGAAATCTCACGGCGCTATACTTGCAGCGCTTAAATCGCTCGCATACGGAGGACACATGCCCGTCGTCGACATGCATACGCATATCTATCCCGATAAGATCGCCCAGAAGGCCACCGAGAGCGTGGGCCTGTTCTACGACATCCCCATGCAGGCCGAGGAGGGTTCGGTGTCGCGCCTGCTCGAGCTGCGCGACGGCTCCCCCATCACGCACAACGTGGTGTGCTCGGTTGCGGTGAAGCCTGCGACGGTGACCTCGATCAACGATTTCATCGCGCGCGAGTGCGCCGAGGTGGAGGGCCTTATCGGCCTCGCAGCCATGCATCAGGATTTCGAGGACCCCGAGGCGGAGCTGGAGCGCGCCGCCGAGATGGGCCTGCTGGGCGTGAAGCTGCATCCCGACACGCAGAGGGTCGATATGGACGACCCGCGCCTCATGAGGGTGTACGAGATCTGCGAGCGCAAGGGGCTGGCGCTGCTCGTGCACTGCGGCGATTATCGCTACGACTATTCGCACCCGCGCCGCATGAAGCGCGTGCTCCATGAGTTCCCGCAGCTCAGGGTCTGCGCCGCGCACTTCGGCGGATGGTCCGTGCAGGACCTTGCCCTCGAGTTCCTCGAGGATGAGGGCTGCTTCCTCGACATGTCGAGCTCGATGAGGTACCTGGGCATGCGCCGCACGCGCGAGCTCTGCGAGATGTACGGCCCCGACCGCATGATGTTCGGATCGGATTTCCCCATGTGGAACCCCGCGGACGAGTACGAGATCTTCCGCTCGCTGGGCTTCTCGGACAGCGCCTATGAGAAGATGTGCTGGCATAACGCCGAACGCTGGCTCGACTGCGAGATAGCGTGATCCCCGGAGACCGTCAGTAGCGGTTGTGGACCTTCTCGGCGAAGCACATCACATCCTTGATATGCAGCTCGGTGCCGTCGTCGAGGATCGCGGTGCCGCTCATGCGCCCGAAGACCTGGTGCTGGTCTGAGACGATCGCCTTGAAGTCCAGGCACGCCGCGCGGTCGATCACCGGCACGAACTCCATCTCGAAGCGCCCGTCCGACGAGGTGAACGTCCATGTGCCCATATAGCCGTCCTCGGGGATGTTGAACGTCACATCGTCGAGCTTGTGCGCCACGCCGTCGTAGAAGAGGATGTTCTCGCTGGCGGCGGAGGTGTTGCCGAAGCCGTACCCGATGTTGAAGCCGAAGGCGTGCCCGTCGAGGTCGGCGTTGCCCGACCCCCAGAACCAGGTGTTGTCGTAGGTCCAGACGCCGCGGCCCCAATCGAGCGTGCCGAAGTCGGTCGCGGGGTCGAACTCGTAGCGCGTGCCGTCGAACTCGATGAAGCCGCTCGCGCGCATGCAGTTGATCTTCTGGTTGTAGTAGAAGCAGTGCTTCTCATCCCACGGCGTGGCGATGACCATCGAATCCATAGGCGGCTGCGCGAGCACGATGTCGGCCTTGAGCGGCTTGCCGTCCCAGAAGTCCTTGAAGTTGCAGCGGATGTGGCGCGTCTCGCCCTCCACCGAGAACGACATGAGCAGTCGGTCATCGTTGTAGGTGGTGAATCCCTGCTTGGAGCTCGACGGCAGGCGGAGCCTGCCCATGGGGAGCACGTTCAGGATGGTCTCGGTGTGCTCCCACGGCGCGTCGCCCAAGGAGAGCAGCGACACCGACTGCAGGCCCACGTAGCCGTCATCCGAGATGGTGAACGCGCCGGCGAAGCCGTCTGCCAGCACCAGGTAGTAGTCCCATTCCTTGATGCGCCACTTGGGCGCCTTGATCATGGAGCGGTCGTAGCGCTGGATGAGCGAGCGCGACCAGCCCGGCTCGCGCAGCTCGCCCTTCTCGTCGAGGAGCAGCCTGGGGGTCGTGACCTCGTGGTTGCGTGCCATGGGAGCCTCCTTTGCGACGGCGGGAGCTTCGCTCCGCCGAAAACGGTTAC
>CAMOLV010000201.1 GCA_946619045.1 uncultured Coriobacteriales bacterium
CCCCTAGGAACGGCGCTCGTCGGCGAGCGCGCGCAGGTCCGCATCGCATGCCTCGAGCTCGTCGACGGTCATGGGATAGTTCTGGCCGAGGCCGATCGCCTGGAGCTCGCGAAGGGTCTTGCCGTGGTCGAAGCGCGTGGCGCAGAAGTCGAAGTCATCGACGTGGCGGCGGAACACCTCGGAGGTGTCGGTGGTCTCGAGGATGAGGCCGAACGTCCAATCGGCGCAGGGCACGCGGCGGATGGGAGCGACGGTGTCGTAGACGACCTCGTAGGAACCGGGGCCGAGTGTGCGGCCGCCCAGCTCGTCGTAGGCGCTCTCGGGAGCGAGCGGGAGCTCGACCTCGGCGGTCGCGCCGAAGGGAACGGCGATCTTGACCGAGAGCCTGCTCTCCCCCACGCAGTCCCAAGCCACGTGCCAGCGGCCGGCGGCGGTGCCCTGCGAGATGTCGATCGAGCCGAGGCGCCAGTCAACCTGCGGGGCGATGCGCGCGGTGGAGTAACCGGGCGTCGTGGGCGTGAGGCCCGCCGCGCACGAGAACAGCCACTCCACGATGGCGCCGTAGGAGTAGTGGTTCATCGAGTTCATGTCGATGCCGGTGATATGGCCGGTCTCGTCGAGCGAGTTCCAGCGCTCCCAGATGGTGGTGGCGCCCAGGTTGACGGCGAAGAGCCATCCGGGATAGTCCTCGTTGAGGAGCAGGTCGTAGGCCTCGCGGTTGCATCCCACCTTGGTGAGCGCGGGGCACAGGAGCGGGGTGCCCGCGAAACCGGTGGCGAGATGGCCGTCGTTGAGCTGCAGCATGCTGCGCAGGCGCTGGGCCGACCAATCGCGGTTGCCCAATCCGTAGGTGAGCGAGAGCACGTAGGCGGTCTGCGTGGTCACGGCGCAGCGGCCGGTGGGCGTGTAGTACTCGGCGTCGAGCCAGGCGCGCACGCGGGCGGCCACCTCGTCGTAATGCGCGGCCTCCGCGTCGCGGCCCAGCAGGCGCGCTGCGTCGGCGGTGAGGCAGGCGCTCCTCCAGTAGTAGACGTAGGCGATGAAGCCCTCGTCGGTGCCGCCCTTGCGGCCGCCGCGGTCGGTGGAGTCGAGCGAGAGCCAGTCGCCGTACTGGAACTCGCGGCCCCAGCCGTGATCGTCGCCGTCGATGCGCTCGAGCCAGTCGACCCAGCCGCACATGGCGTCGAAGTGCTCGGCGATGATGGCGGGGTCGCCCTCGGCCCAGTACATGTTCCACGGCATGAACGTGGTGGCGTCGCCCCAGATGGCGGATCCGCTGGGCTGGCCGAACGAGGGGATGACCCAGGGCACGCCGCCCTCGCGGGCCTTCTGCTCGAGGGCCATGTCGTAGAGGTACTTGCGGTAGAACGCGTAGGGATTCGCAAGGCGCAGCGCGGTGCCGCTGAACACGTTGGCATCGCCCGTCCAGCCCATGCGCTCGTCGCGCTGCGGGCAGTCGGTGGGGGTGTCGAGGAAGTTGTCCCGCATGCCCCAGCGCGCGTTGGAGATGAGCTGGTTGACCTTGGAGCTGCCGGTCACGACGGTGCCGCGGCAGGAGTCGAAGTCGGAGTAGAGCGCCACGCCCGTGAACTGCATGGCGCTGATGTTGACGTTGCCCGTCACCTTGACGTAGCGGTAGCCGTAGAAGGTGAAGTGCGGGGCGACCTCGAGAATGCCCTCGTCGGGCATGGTGCCCACGTAGTCGTAGGCGGCCTCGGCGGTGCGCAGGTTGTCACGGTAGAAGTTGCCGTCCTGGAGCAGCTCCGAGAACTGCAGGTGCACATGCACGTGGTCGGGCTGGGGATCGCGCAGCACGAGCTTGAACGTGCCCGCGATGTTCTGGCCCAGGTCGAGGACCTTCTCGCCGGCGGGCGTGTAGACGAGCTTGGGCTTGAAGGTCTCGTGCGCGACCACGGGCAGGCTCAGGCGGTCGTGGAGCTTCGCCGTCGCCTCGGCGGCCTTCTCGGCATCGAGGAGCGAGGCAGCGAAGACGGGCAGCTCGGAAAGGGTGTCGTCCACGCGCTCGCCGTCGTAGATGTTGGAGAAGGTCACGTGGGAGCGGCGCACCTGCCAGGTGCCGTCGGTGCCGACGACGCGCTCGGAGCCGTCGGCGTAAGCGATGCGCAGCTCGGCGATGAGGCGCCAGTCGGCGCCGTAGAAGCCACCGTCGGTGAGGATGAAGCTGAAGCGGCCGCTGTACCAGCCGTGGCCGAGGAGGATCTCGATGAGGCTGCCCTCGGCGGGGGCATGCTGCAGGAGCGCGGTCACGTCGTAGGTCTGGTACTGGAGCCACTGGTCGTAGGCATGGGTTCCGGGGGCGAGGAGCTCATCGGAGATGGCGCATCCGTCGATGCGGACGTCGTAGAGGCCGAGGCCGCAGATGTAGAGGCGGGCGGAGACGGCATCGGAGAGCAGCTCGGGTGAGAGCTCCTTGAAGAACACGGGGTGGCGCGGCTCCTCGAAGTCGCAGGTGATCCACTGGGCGGACCACTCCTCCCCCATCTTGGCCGTCTCGAACCATGCGGGCTCGCTTGCGGCCTCCTCGCCCGCATCGGTGCGCACCGAGACGCGCCACTCGTAGCGCGTGCGGGGCTCGAGGTCGAGCTCGAGCGCGCATGCCTTGGCATCGAGGTCCGCCCAACCGGTATCGCAGACGGTCGAATCACCGCGGGCGATCACGATGCGCGACTCGGTCGCACGGGTTCCCGCGGAATCCTCGACGATCCAGGAGAACGTGGGCTTGGCGCCGAGGTCGAAGCCCAGCGGGTTGACGATGTGGTTGACGGCGAGGTTGACGATCTTCACGATGCGTGCACCTTTCGATAACGCGGACGGTTCTGCATGCCCGGGTCGAATGCCCTGTCCATTCGACCCACTCTCGACTGGGTCGAATGGACAGGGCATTCGACCCACTCTCGGGGTTAGCGGCAGACGATCTCGACGGGCACGTCGAGGATCTTGGCCACCTTGAGGATGGTGTCGGTCCAGTTGCCCTGGGCTGCGGCGAAGTGGTGCGTGGGGCCGCACTCGCACCAGCGGTTGTTCCACTCGCGCG
>CAMOLV010000202.1 GCA_946619045.1 uncultured Coriobacteriales bacterium
ACGCTTTATGGAAGATTTTGAGGGCCAATCAATCATCGGGGAAATACGACACCCTTGTTTGGGCAGGTAGGAGGCTTGAATCCGGGACCCCGGATTTCTCGATACCGAAAATCTTCCTAAAAGTGGCGATATTTGCCATATCGGCGGCATGCTGTGATTCGGCCCCATCTGTTAGGACGTTTTGAGATGGAGGATAGGCCGTTGTCATGCGCGTCCTCTGGTCCTTGTCCGCTTTATCGGACAGGAGGTGGCGTCGGATGTGCATCCCGAGCCAATCCCGCCCTTTTCTGCGCGTTTTATCGGGCAGGCCTTACGGCATCGGGTTGATCCGTGACCTCTCCCGCCATAATTGAACTGGCTGGAACCGCAAGCCACCGTCAGGGTTCTGCACGAGAGGAGCGCGAGATGGACGACGAGGGATACACCTATATCGTGATCGACGACCGCGCGGACGTGCGCGAGATGGTCAAGGGCGCGTTCTCCGAGCTCGGATGCGAGTGCGTCGGCGAGGCCGCGGACGGGCCGAGTGGGGCCGACCTTTACTTTGAGGAGTTCCCCGACTTCGTCCTTTTGGATATCGATATTCCGGAAACCGAGAGGTTCGATACGCTCAAGGAGATTCTCGAAGACGACCCGGAGGCGTTCGTCGTCATGCTGTCCGTCGTAGGGCAGCAGTCCGAAGTCATCGAGGCGATGAAGCATGGGGCTGTGGACTTCCTGACCAAGCCCTTATCGATGCCGATCGTTCGCGAGAAGTTCCAGGAGTGGATCTAGGTCGCAGGCCATGCCGAATCTCACCGACACGCTCGATCTCGCGGGGTATCCCGTCTACAAGAACCTCGCCGTGCCCAGCGGTGACCTGTCCGCGGAGCCCGACGAGGTCGAGGCGCTCATCCTCACGGCAAAGGGCATCTTCGTGCTCGAATCCGTGGGCCGCGCGGGTTGGATCTTCGGACGCGCGGGGCAGCGTCAGTGGACCGACAGCTTGGCGAAAGATAGGCGCGAGCGTTTCGAGAACCCCGTCAGGGAAAACCGCGCGCGCGTTCGCGCGTTCGCGACCTACCTCGGGATCCCTGCGAGCGCGTTCCGTTCGTACATCGTGTTCGCCGACACCTGCGTGCTCAAGGAGGTGCCCGCAGACACGTCCGAGTACTGCATCTGCCAGCGGCCCGGCCTGCGGAGCCGCCTTGCCGCCGACCTGCTCGCCCGCGAGGCGGTCTTCTCCGCGGAGCGCCTCGGGCGGCTGAAGACGCGGCTCGATGAGCTGGCGTCGGCGTCGCCCGAGGAGGTGCGAGAAGCGCTGCGGTCTTGTCCGCTGTGCGGAAAACCGCTGGTAGAACGCCAGCGCAAGTCCGACGGCAGTGCGTTCATCGGGTGCAGCGGGTATCCCTCATGCCGCTACACGCGCGCCGCGTGGTAGCGCACCGACCGACCTGACACTTTTGCTCGTAGTGTAGTTGTCATGACATGACACTTTTGCTCGTAGTGTAGTTGTCATATCCGTCTCAGGCGAGCCACCCGGCGGTCACCGCGATGCGCCACGCGAGAAGACCCGCTGCGGCGATGGTGCCGAGTACGGCGAGCATGCGGTTCGCGGTTCCGTCCGCGCGGCAGATTCCCAAGCAGAAGGCGCCGCTCTTGAGCGGGAACAGCACCTGCACCGGCTGCTTGTTGAGCAGATCCAGCACGATGTGGCTCGCGAAGCCGAGGGCGAACGGCGCCACGAGCGTCGGTGCAGCCAGCGAGATCGCGATGCAGTACAGGCCCAGCGCGAGCAGAGAATGCGCGAAGGTGCGGTGCGGTTTTCGGGAGCCCAGGTAGCCGGTCGCCGCGATGCCGGCCACGCCGAGCACGACATCGAAGTCCATGCGTTCTACGATGCGCGTACAGAACCCATAGCCTCCTGCGAGGTCGATGGCGATCGCGGCGGCGACGATGGCCGCGGCGACGGCCTGCCCCTGTCGGGCGTCGCGCGCGTATTCGCTCGAGCGTGCATCGACGTCGCAGATGATGCCGCCCACGGCACCTCCCGCGACGGCGGCGAGGCAGCCGGCGGCGGTCGACGGCTGCAGCACCGCAAGCGACGTTGCGATGCCCACCGCTATGTGCGTCCTGCTCATCATGCTCACAGCTTACCGCATGCAGCTGGGTCGAATGGACAGGTCGTTCGACCCAGCCTGTTCGTCAGAACCTTACAATAGCCATGAGACATACCGTGTCCCATCGCATGACCTGCGGGTTTGGTCGGTTTGTGTCCTTCTCCCGCGGGCTGCCCGGCGCTACGGTTGTTCCAGAAAGGAGGCCGACGACATGAATCAGGCCAAGATCGGAAGGTTTCTTCAGGAGCTCCGCAAGGACCGCGGGTTCACGCAGGAGCAGCTCGCCGAGCAGCTGGGCGTTGCGCGCCGCACGGTGTCGCGCTGGGAGACCGGCAGCAACCTGCCCGACCTCGACATCCTGATCGAGCTTTCCGACCTGTACTGCGTCGACCTCCGCGAACTGCTGGACGGCGAGCGTCGGGAGGACAAGATGGACAAGGACATGGAAGAGACCGTCATCAAGGTCGCAGAGTACGGCAACGAGCAGAAGCAGCGCATGACAAGGACCGTGATCGCATTCTTCGCCGCGGGTATCGTGGCGCTGGCCGTGAACCTGGCGATGGAGATGCTCGAGGTGGGCGACACGTTTGGAACCGGCTTCGTGAAGGGCGTTGCGTACGGCATCGCGCTCGGCGCGATGATCCTGGGCATCCTCTACGCCACGGGCGCGATGGCGAAGGTCCAGGCCGCGAAGATGCGCCTGCTCCATCGCGCGTAGCGGGGCGGTCGCTACCCTTGTGGAGGGCGGTTGGCACGCAAAGTGCCCGATTCTAGTGCGAGACCCGATTATTCCGCGGTTTTTGGGTGCCAAATCGCCATAGGGCCTAGAGGCTGTTTCTGAAGGCGCAGGTCAGAGCCTTGCCAAATCACCCTTCTCCAGCTTCGATGGAGAAATGACCCTTCAAAACCGCGTACCTGACAGCAGACCTGTCACCCTGTCAGGAAACTAGGC
>CAMOLV010000203.1 GCA_946619045.1 uncultured Coriobacteriales bacterium
CCGGCGCGCTCTCCTCGCCCGGCCACAGCAGCAGCGAGCAGCGCACCTCGAACTCCGCCTCGCTGGCGGTCGAGAGGATGAAGTCGTTGCGACCCTGGACGGGCATGCGCAGCGACGAGAGCTTGTCGGGGTCGACGACGGCGAGCATGGGGATGAAGCCGTTCTCGGCGATGAAGGCGTCGACTGCGTTGAGCGTCTGCTGGGGAAGACCCTCGGAATCGAGGATGACCAGATCGAACTCGTGCCCGGAATTGAGGGCCTGGGAGAGCGTATCGTGGTTTGCGAGGGCGATGGAGACGTCGATGGAGTGTCCGAGCGCACGCATGCGGTCATGGAGACGCGCGGTGCTCGACACGAGCAATATGGTTTTGTGGTGCGCCATATGCATCACCAGCTTCGATGGACTTCAACCGATAGTTAAAGATACCACAAGCAAACTGCCTTAACCATTTAGACATACCTACCATCACATTTTACCAACAGCATGAAAACGGGCGCGCCACGCACGCCCGTCTCTGATCCTTACTGCAGGTAAAAGGCTTATTCGATGCTGCCGAGGAACTGGGCGGTGCGCTCGTTCTCGGGGTGGTCGAAGACCTTCTCGGGCTTGCCCTGCTCCACCACCACGCCACCTTCCATGAACACCACGCGGTCGGCCACGTCGCGCGCAAAGCCCATCTCGTGGGTCACGACGATCATGGTCATGCCTGAGTTGAGCGCGAGGTCGCGCATGACGTCGAGGACGCCGCGCACGAGCTCGGGGTCGAGCGCCGAGGTGGGCTCGTCGAAGAGCAGCACGTTGGGGTGCATGGCGATGGCGCGCGCGATGGCGACGCGCTGCTGCTGGCCGCCCGAGAGCTGCGGGGGCTTGTAGTCGGCGCGGTCGAGCAGACCGACGCGGTCGAGCTGCAGGAGCGCCTCCTTCTCGGCCTCGGCCTTGCTCTTCTTGAGCACCTTGACCTGGCCGATCATGACGTTCTCCTTGGCCGTGAGGTGCGGGAAGAGGTTGAAGCCCTGGAACACCATGCCCACGTCGCGGCGCAGCTTGTTGACCTCGGCCGTGCTCTTGCCGGTGATCTCCTCGTCCTCGATGAGGATGTGGCCGGACGTGGGGATCTCGAGCAGGTTGATGCAGCGCAGCATCGTGGACTTGCCCGAACCCGAGGGGCCGAGCACGACGACGATCTCGCCGGGCCAGACGTTGAGGTTGACGTCGCGCAGCACCTGCGTGGTGCCGTCGAAGGTCTTCTCGAGGTGCTCGATGCGCACGATGGGGTGCTCGCCCTCCACGAAGTGGTGGCTCGTGAGGCCCTGGTCGGCGGCGAAGGCGATGCGCGCGGCCTCCTCGGCCTCCATCGCGGGCGGGACGTTGGCGTTGTCGTGCATGAAGGGAAGCTTCTTAAACATCGAGGGCACCTCCCAGGGTGGGCTGCGACGGCTTGAACGGCGCGAGCGCGGCTCCGAGAAGATCGGCGGTCTCGTGGTCGAGCGCCTCGAAGTGCGAGCTGCCGGCAACCGACATGGCCTCCTCGGCCGCGAGCTTCTCTGCAGCCTTGGCTCGGTTGCCGCCGGGGCGTCCGCCGCCGCGCTCGGAGCGGGCGATGTTGGCCTCGATGATGCCGACGACCTTGATGAGCGGCAGCGTGATGACGAGGTAGAAGATGGCCGCGGTGACGTACGGGGTCATGTTGCCCGAGACGGACGTGGCGTTCTTGGCGAACATCATGAGCTCCATGACGCCCACGCTGGAGAGCAGCGAGGTGTCCTTGTAGCTGGTGATGAAGTCGCTGGTGACCGTGGGGATGACGCGGCGGATGGTCTGCGGGATGATGATGTTGAACATGGTCTGGATGTGGCTCATGCCCAGAGACGAAGCCGCCTCGTACTGTCCGGGCGGGATCGACTCGATGCCCGCGCGGAAGATCTCGGCGAGGTAGGCGGACGAGTTGATGGCGATCACGATGACGCCCAGGATGTTGTTGTCGATGTGGATGTTGAGCATCGGCAGGCCGAAGAACATGATGTAGATCTGCAGGAAGAGCGGCGTGCCGCGCAGGATGTTGACGTAGATGATCGCGATGGCGCGCAGCAGGCGGCTCTTCGAGATCTTCATGAGCGCGAAGAGCATGCCGATGGCGATGGCGAACGGGTAGGCGCTCACCACGATGAGAAGGCACACGAGCCAGCCCGGGAACAGCGACACGAGCGACGTGAGGATGAGCTGGGGCTTCAAGAACATGCCCGTGAAGGGCAGCGAGTTCCACGCCTGCACGAACGGGTTGGCGTCGAGCGTGGCGACGGCCTGCTGGAGCCAGGTGTTCGAGATGGTGGCGATGGGCTTGGACGGCGCGAGGTCGGCCGTGGTGCCGTCGGCCGCGGTATAGGAGCCCGCGACGCTGACGTCGCCGCCCGCCGCCGGGAAGTGCATGCCCTCGAGCTCGAGGCGCAGCAGCGACCCCGACGGGATGTTCTCGGCGAAAACGACCGTGACGGACGGGCCGTTCGCCTCGGACGATGCGGCATCGATGGGGATGCGGTCGAGGCCGTCGAGGACCGTCACCTTGACGGTCGCGGCATCGAAGGAGCCGCCGTCGGGGAGCGTGAGCGTGACCGAGGTCACCTCCTCGCCCTCGTCGACCGTGCCCTCCCATGTGAGGCGCGTGGGCAGGCCGCCGATGACGGAGCTTCCGCCGTCCTCGTTGGGACGCGCGGTGGCCTTGTTGGTGGTCAGCGCGTACGCGGGGGCCGAGATGAGCAGCGAGAAGAGCAGCGCACACACCAAGACGAGCGCCTGGATAGGCGCCCGTCTGGATTTGGCTGCATGGTTAGCCATGCAAGGCATTAGAACCTCTTTCGTGACAATGCTTAGACGCCGAACCACTTGTTCTTGAGGGCATCCATGGTACCGTCGGCCTGCATTGCTGCGAGGGCCTCGTTGATGGATGCGGTGAGGGCGGGGTTGTCCTTGGAGACGACGATGCCGTACTGCTCGCCCGTGGGGATCTC
>CAMOLV010000204.1 GCA_946619045.1 uncultured Coriobacteriales bacterium
CCCCATCCGTGTGAAGGATGTGCTCTACCCCTGAGCCAATCGCCCTTAGCGAAAGACATTCTAACAGAACATCGCTCGCTATGCGACGAGAAAACTATCTTCCTGCGATAGCTTCCCTCAGCATGAGGCAATACGCGTCCGCGCCCTCAGGACGAAGGTGCGTGCCGTCATCCCAGAAGTACTCGTCGTGCCCGGCGCTGTAGCTGTACCAGTCGATCACGTCGACGTTCTTGTACCTCGAGGCGATGTCCCAGAACAGCGAGTTGTTCATATCCTGCAGGGCGAGGGGCACGCGCGCGGTCACGAGATAGACATGGCGGTCGCCGCACATCTCGATGAGGTCGATGACGTCCTCCTCGTAGCAGACTCCGTTGTTGCCGAGGGCGAAGATCACGGCGTCCCCGTCCATGCCCTGGTCCCACATGCTCTGGAGGACCTCGCGGCCGGCGTAGATCGACCTGCTCACCTGGGAGTCCATATGGCCGTAGGGGAACATCTCGTAGAACTGCGTCTCCGCGCCGAGCGGCACCGAGTCGCCGATGAGCAGGATCGGCGCATTGCAGGCGCCGGTCTCATCGTCGATCTCGTAGTGGCTGAAGGAGTTGATGGTGTTGATGGCCGCCTCGAAGCCCGTTCCCTCGAAGATCGTGCCCTCGACGGGGTAGAAGACGCGCTCGCGTGCAGGCTCGAGCTCGGTCTCGGTGCTCGCCTTGCTCTTGCGCACCTCGTCTTCGACGGCGCTCTCGATATCCACGACGAGGGAGGGCTTGGCCTCAGCCGTCTGCTGCGGCGCCTCGGCGGGGATGAAGAAGAGGATGACCGAGAAGATGATGCCTGCGATGCTCAGGATTCGCGAGACGGTGGGAAGCCCGACGATGGTGGTCTTCCTGGGCTCCGCGCGTCGGGATCCCGGCTCGGTGACGGTGCGGCGCCATTCGAAGATGCGGTAGGAGACCTCGGTGACGGCGAAGATGGCAACGAACTGCAGGGCGCGCTGGACGACGGTGAGGTCGGTGGTGCGCGTCGCGGGGTTCATGATGAGCAAGAGGGGATAGTGCCAGAGATAGAGCGAGAAGGAGCGCTTTCCGAGCGCGGAGATCGGGGGGAGCCCGAAGATGCGCGCGAGGATGGTCGTGTCGCGGATGCAGGCGAGCACGAGGGCCGCGGAGGCGATCGCGAGCAGCATGAAGCCGCCGCGATACGGGAAGTGGCTGTATCCGTTGATGACGAAGGAGAAGACGATGAAGAACACGAGGCCGACGAGGCCCGCGATGGTGAGCACGGCATCGGACACGACCGGCTCGGCGGTCCTGGAGCCGCGGCGTGCCGCAACGCGGGCGGATGTGCGCTTGCGGGCCGAGACGATCGGCGCGAGCTGGGCCACGACCGCGCCCATGAGCAGCTCGCCCATGCGGGTGTCGAGGCCGTAGTAGACGCGGTTGGTATCGGCCGAGGGGTCGAAGAGGATCGCCATCTCGATCTGCGCTGCGATTGCGAGGATCGCGCAGATGGCGACGCGGGTCCTGCGCCTCAGGCGGAGCTTGTCCATGACGAGCAGGACGATCGGCCAGACGATGTAGAACTGCATCACGACGGCCAGGTACCAGAAATGCGTGAGCGGCGACGGAAGGCCCGACGCCGCGAAGTACGAGACGTTCCTGAGGATGTAGTGCCAGTTCTGCACGAACAGCAGGGCGGGGATGACATCGCCCTTCATCTTGGGGACGAGCGGGCGTGCGAAGATGATGGAGAGCAGCGCGGTGGTGCCCACGACGACGAGCATGGCTGGCAGCAGGCGGGCGATCCTCCGCTTGAGATGGTCGACATACGAGAACGAGCCCTTCTCATGGAGCTCGCGGTCGACGCTCGCGGTGAGCAGGTAGCCCGTGATGACGAAGAAGAGCGTGACGCCCGAGAATCCGCCGGGTAGGCGGGTCGGGTTCGCATGGTAGATGAGCACGGAAACGATGGCGAGAAGCCTCAGGCCGTCGATCCCTGCATAGTAACGTTTGCTGGAAGCCACTGGTTCATACCCCGAATCTGTCGTTTTCCCCTGAATAAAGATACTGCAATACCCATCCGCTTCGCAGCTAGGCGTGATAATTTTGTCCATCAAATCGCGAACGGACCCCTCTACAATAGATGCGTTATGCCGCTCCGGACGATTGGCTTCAGAACCGTATGATCGCTCTCGCTGACAAGATATCCAAATCCTTCGGCGCCCAGGTCCTCTATACCGGCGCAACGCTGCAGCTCAACGCAGGGGAGCGATGGGCGCTCGTCGGACCCAACGGCGCAGGCAAGACCACGCTTCTGCGCATCATCATGGGGGAGGAATCCCCCGATGAGGGCACGGTGAGCTTCGCGCGCGACATCACCGTGGGGTATCTCGAGCAGGAGACCAGGATCTCAGAGGATAAGAGCGCGCTCGCCGAGGTCATCGATTCGGCGCACGAGGTCAAGAGCGCGGGCAAGCTCCTGACCGAGCTCGAGGCCAAGATCTCGACCGAGACCGACGAATCCGTCCGCGATGCGCTTCTCGACCGCTACGGCCATGCGCGCGAGCGCTTCGAGCGCCTCGGGGGCTACGAGCTCGAGTCGCGGGCGCGCGCCATCCTGGGCGGACTCGGATTCCCCGTCGCCGACTTCGACAAGCCCGCGCGCGAGTTCTCGGGCGGCTGGCAGATGCGCATCGCGCTCGCGAAGCTCCTGCTGCGCCATCCCGACCTGCTGCTCCTCGACGAGCCGACCAACCACCTGGATTTCGAGAGCGTCCTCTGGTTCGAGCAGTTCCTCTCGTCCTACGACGGCGCCGTCCTCATCGTGAGCCACGACCGCTCCTTCATGGACGCCTGCGTCACGCATGTCGCATCGCTCGAGAACCGCCTGCTCGTCACCTATACCGGCAACTACTCCTCTTACCTCAAGCAGCGCGAGGACAACCTCGAGCAGCTCAAGGCCAAGCGCGCCGCGCAGGAGCGCGACATCGCGCACATGG
>CAMOLV010000205.1 GCA_946619045.1 uncultured Coriobacteriales bacterium
TCATGAAGTCCTGCGGCTTCGCGAGAATGACCTCGCGTCCGCCGATCTTCACGGTCGCGACCATGCAGCCGCACTCGCTCTTCCAGTAGCGGGCACCGTGGCGCTCGGCCAGCGCATCCACCGTGGCGAAGCCGGCGTTATGCCGCGTGCGCTCGTACTCGGCTCCGGGGTTTCCCAGGCCGACGACGATGCGGATGTCCTTTGGTGCGGGTGCTGCCATGTGCGAACCTCTCGTCCGTTTGCAATCGGCCCCGAATCATCGGGGCCGATCCTTTTGATGCACGATATGCGAAGCGGCTGCTAGATGGTGGAGTTGCCGCCGAAGATGCCGGAGACGGGACGGCTCATGAAGACGTTGTAGATGCACTCCGCGAACTCGTTGGAGATGGAGATGGTCTTGACCTTGCCGCCGGGCTTGTTGGCGTCGGGCTCGGCGATGGCGTTGGTGACCACGCACTCCACGATGGGCGCCTCCTCCAGGCGCGCGACGGCGTTGCGCGAGAAGACGCCGTGGGTGGCGCACACGTAGATGTCGCCCGCGCCCATCTTCTTGAGCTCATTGATCGAGCCGATGAGGGTGCCGCCGGTATCGATCATGTCGTCGTTGATGATGCAGGTCTTGCCGTCGATGTCGCCGATAACGGCCATGACCTCGGCCATGTTGTGCTTGGGACGGCCCTTGTGCGCGATGGCGAGCGAGCAGCCCAGATAGTCGGAGAGCTTCTTGGCGGCCTTGGCGCGGCCCACATCGGGGGAGACGACCACGGTGTTGTTCCAGTCGAAGTCCTTCTTCTTGAAGTACTCGCCAAAGAGGTAGAGCGCGGTGAGGTGCGTCACGGCGATGTCGAAGAAGCCCTGGATCTGGTTCTGGTGCAGGTCGAGCGTGATCACGTGGTCAACGCCAGCGGCCTCGAGCAGGTTGGCGACGAGGCGCGCGGTGATGGGCTCGCGCGGCGCGGCCTTGCGGTCCTGGCGCGCATAGGCGTAGTGGGGGATGACCGCAGTGACGGAGCGGGCGCTCGCGCGCTTGGCCGCATCGGTGATGATGAGCAGCTCCATGAGCAGGTCGTTCACGTTCTGGCCGGCCATGGACTGGATGATGAACACATCGTCGCCGCGGACCGACTCCTCGAAGCGGGCGTAGAGCTCGCCGTTTGCGAACTTCTCGAGCTTGAGGCCGGAGAGCTCGACGCCGAGGATGTCGGCGATCTCCTGCGCCAGCTCGGGGTTGCCCGAACCGGTGTAGAGCTTGAACTCCGTGGTGATGGGCAGCTCGCCCTTGAGATCCTCGTACATCTATTTATTCTCCTTTGCGCTCTGCTTCGCCTTTTCTTCCTTAAGCTTCCTCATACGCTTGGCCGCATAGCCCTTGTACACCTGCTGCTCGCTGCGTTCGAGCGCGAGCGCGCCGGCGGGGACGTCCTCGGTGATGCAGCTGGCGGCGCCAACGAGCGCGCCGTCGCCGATCTCGACCGGAGCCACCATCATGGTGTCCGATCCCACGAAGACATCGTTTCCGATGGTGGTGCGGTGCTTGAACACGCCGTCGTAGTTGCAGGTGATGGAGCCTGCGCCGATGTTGACGCCTGACCCCATCTCAGTATCGCCGATATAGGAGAGGTGCGGAACCTTCGATCCCTCTCCTATGGTTGAGTTCTTGATTTCTACATGGGTTCCCACGTGCGCGCGGGCGCAGAGGTGGGTGCCGGGGCGCAGGTAGGCGCGCGGACCCACGGTGACGCCCTCGTCGATGACGGTGCTGTAGCCCACCGTCTCCTCGATGGATGCGCCATCGGCCACGGTGACGTCGGTGAGGCGGGTGTTGGGACCGATCATGCAATCCTCGCCGATGGAGGTCTTGCCCCAGAGCATGGTCATGGGCAGCAGCTCGGTGTCGCGGCCCACGGTGACCTCGGGGCCCACCCACACGAGCGCGGGGTCGAGCATGGTGACGCCGGCGTCCATGAGGCGCGCGTTGATGCGGTCCTGCATGACGTAGGTCGCCTGCGCGAGCTGCACGCGCGAGTTGACGCCCAGCAGCTCGTTGGCATCCTCGGCGAGAAGCCCGGCGACGGGCTCGCCCATCTCCTGGTAGATGCCCACCATGTCGGTGAGGTAGTACTCGTGCTGGACGTTGTTCGCCTGGATCTTGTCGAGGTTCTCGGAGAGGCGCCTGCCGCAGAAGCAGTAGATGCCGGAGTTGCACTCCCAGAGCTCCTCGCGCTGCTCGGGCGTGCAGTCCTTGTGCTCGACGATGGCCTCGAGCGCGCCGTCCTCGGAGCGGACGATGCGGCCGTAGCCGGTGGGGTCGTCGGGCTCGAAGGTGAGCACGGTGCAGGCGTTGTGGTTGGTGCGGGTCTCGTCGATGAGCTTGGCGATGGTCTTGGCGGTGACGAGCGGGGTGTCGCCGTAGAGAACCACGGTGGGGCCCTGGAAGCCGCCGATGGCATCGCGCACGCACTTCACGGCGTGGCCGGTGCCCAGGCGCTCGGTTTGCTCGACGAACTCGATGCCGGCCTCGTCGGCCAGGGCCGCGCGGACCTCGTCGGCGCCGTGGCCCACGACCACGATGATGCGCTCGGCGCCAGCCTCGCGGGCAGCGTGGACAGGCCACCAGATGAGGGGCTTTCCCAGCAGCTTGTGGACGACCTTAGGATGGGATGACTTCATGCGTGTGCCCTCGCCTGCAGCGAGGATGATCGCATTGATGGGCATTGACCGCCTCCCGGAAATAGCGATTACGACAATCCGCCCGGGTGCGACTGGAGTTCAAAACGGCGGCATATCGATGATACCGCATGGGTTTGCATGACCGGCCGACAAAGATGCGTCTACGCACTTGTCACACGCCGCATATGTGCGGCGTCTGCTACAATCGTTGCTGCACTGGGGTATCGTCCAATGGTTAGGACATCGGTTTTTGGTGCCGAGTATGTGGGTTC
>CAMOLV010000206.1 GCA_946619045.1 uncultured Coriobacteriales bacterium
GGCTTCACCGAGGGCAAGCCCGCCGAGCACAGCATCAGGCCGCAGCTCCAGGTAGTCAAGAACGGCGACACCGTCAATCTGGGAGCGTTCTCGATTACGTTCTTCTCGATGACGCATTCCATCCCCGCCGCATTCGGCATCTTCTTCAAGACGCCTGCCGGCACCGTGATGCACACGGGCGATTTCAAGCTCGACCAGACGCCCATCGACGGCGTCACCCCCAACTACAATGCCATCAACGCGTTCGGCGCCGAGGGCGTCGACCTGCTGCTCTCCGACTCCACCAACGCGACCGTTCCCGGCTTCACGGGATCCGAGGCCTCGGTCGGCCCCACGCTGCGCCATATCATCAAGAACGCACCGGGCCGCGTCTTCGTGGCGTCCTTCTCGAGCCATATCCATCGCCTGCAGCAGATCTGCGACGCGAGCGTCGCCGTCGGCCGCAAGGTCGTCGTGACGGGCCGCTCGATGGTCACCAACACCAAGGTCGCCCGCCAGCTCGGCTACCTCAACATCTCCGATGACGACATCATCGACGCCTACGACGTCGACCGTATCCCCGACGACCGTATCGTCGTCATGTGCACGGGCAGCCAAGGCGAGCCGCTCTCGGCGTTGTCGCGCATGGCGAACGGCGAGCATAAGTCGCTGTCGATTCGCTCGTCCGACACCGTGATCATCTCGGCCACGCCCGTTCCCGGCAACGAGAAGAGCGTCACCTCCATCATCAACGCGCTCTCGAAGGTCGGCTGCTCCATCCACGACAAGTCGAACGCCCTCGTCCACGTCTCGGGCCACGGCAGCCAGGAGGAGCTCAAGCTCGTCATGGCCATGGCCAAGCCCACGTACTTCATGCCGGTCCACGGCGAGGCCATGCACCTTCGCGCGCATGCCAAGCTGGCGCAGCAGATGGGCATCGACCCCAAGAACATCTTCGTCATGGATAACGGCGACTCCCTCGAGATGCGCAACCACAAGGTGAGCCGCGGTGCGAGCATCGATTCCGGCGTCGTCTACGTCGACGGCCTCTCGGTCACCGATGCCAATCCCGTCGTCCTGCGCGACCGCCAGAAGCTCGCCCAGGACGGCATCATCACCTGCGTGGTTGCCCTCACGGGCAAGAAGCGCCGCATCGACGTCATCGAGATCAGCGGCCGCGGCGTCTCGTTCGCTGCGGACGACGAGCTCATGGGCGACGCCAAGACGCTGGTGGGGGACACCGTGCAGCGTCTCGTGGCAGACGACAGGCCCTCGATAGAGTCCCTCCGCAAGGACGTGCGCAGCGCGCTCTCGGGCTTCCTGTGGTCCCGCACCCATACACGGCCCATGGTCATCCCGGTCGTAATGGAGGTCTAGGATCCCATGGCCCAGAGACGCAGATCAAACACAGCATCCAAATCGAGCAAGTCAAAGCAGTCCGCGGCACGCAAGCGCGCGACCCATGCCGCCGCTGATGCGGCGTGGGATTCCACACGCAACGACATCGTGGGCGTCATCATCGCGGTGCTCGCCATCGCCCTGTTCATCTCGTTGATAACCCCGTCGTCGGCTATCGTGACGCGCACCATGAGCGCGGCTCTCACCAGCTGCTTCGGCACCGGCGCGCTCCTCTTCCCGGTTGCCCTGTTCGTGTTCGCGGCGACGTTCTTCATCGATGAGGAGGGCCCCATCTCGGGCAGGGTCGCCCTCGGCCTTCTGCTCATCGTGCTCGCCATCCTCGCCATGCTCTCGATCAACCTCCCCGAGGCCGAGCTCGCACCCGATGCGGTCATCACGCCGGGGATCCTCGAGGGGGCCGGCGGCTACGTGGGCGGCGGCATCGCCTGGGTCCTGCTCAAGCTCGTCGGCCGCGTCATCGGCAACGTCATCCTCACCGGCATGATCGTCGCGGGGATCGTCGTATGCGGCTTCTCCATCTCCGGTGCCGTCTCCCGGCTCCGCGCCAGCGCCTCCGAGGCCTCCGAGGCCGCCCGCGAGCGCATCGAGCAGCGCAGGGAGGAGCGTGCGGAGCGTGCCGCCGAGCAGCGTGCCCGCGTCCAGGCCCAGCAGGAGGCATTGCTCGCAGATTCCGGCGAGGCCAAGACCTCGTTCATCGGCGAGCGCAAGACGAGCGTCCTCAAGCGCCGTCAGGCGAAGCTCCTCGATGCCGAGCCCGTCACCGACATGCTTCCCTTCGACGACGATATGATCGACTACGGGTTCACCACGCAGCCCATGGAGGAGGAGCCTCCCGTCGAGACGGTCAAGATCGATCGCAAGCCGCGCAAGAAGAAGGAGTCCAAGTCGGATTCCGTCCCGTCCTTCCTCGCGTCCAAGCCCGAGGCGATCTCCCGTCCCGGCGATGGGGACGAGTCCTACCAGCTTCCCCCGCTCTCGATCCTCGCTTCCAACCCCGACTCCTCCCGGTCCGCCAGCACCGACGACGAGCTCTCGGCGACCGCCCGCAAGCTCCAGTCGACGCTCGAGGAATTCGGCCTGACCTCCAAGGTCACCGGATGGACCGCGGGCCCGTCGGTCACGACGTTCAAGATCTCGCCCGGCGAAGGCGAGCGCGTGAGCAAGATCACCAACCTCGAGGACGATATCGCCCTTTCCCTGGCCGCGAAGTCGGTCCGCATCTTCGCGCCGATTCCCGGAACCTCGCAGGTGGGCATCGAGATCCCCAACGAGAGCCGCAACTCCGTGTATCTCGCCGATGTGCTTCCCTATGCGCAGGACGGCCCGCTCGAGGCCGCCTTCGGCCGCGATTCCGAGGGAAAGCCGATCGTCGTCGATCTGGCCACGCTCCCGCACCTGCTCGTCGCCGGCACGACCGGCTCGGGCAAATCGGTCATGCTCAACTCCATCGTCATGTCGATCCTCATGCGCGCCACGCCCGAGCAGGTGCGCCTCATCATGGTCGACCCCAAGCGCGTCGAGTTCACCGGCTATGCGGGCCT
>CAMOLV010000207.1 GCA_946619045.1 uncultured Coriobacteriales bacterium
TAAGAGCGCCTCGATTGGCAGCCTGTCCCCAAATGCAGGAAAACCTGCAAAAGGGAACCGTCCCCAACTGCAGGTCCCCACTGTCAGGTTTGGGTTAGAGGGTGAGGGTGATCTCGAGGGAATGGCCGTCGGAGGAATGCGCTGAGACGCTGCCGCCATGCGCCTCGGCGATCGCCGCGACCACGGCAAGCCCGATACCGTGCCCGCCCGAGGATGAGCGCGCGGCGTCGGCGCGGTAGAACCGCTCGAAGAACTCCGGATGGTCTCCCGCCTCGATCTCGTCCACGGTATTCCACACGCTGATGCGGGCGTGCCCGCGGCGCGACTCGGCGCCGATGCGCACCTCTCCCCCGTCGTCGGAATGCTTGAGGGCGTTATCGAGCAGCAGCGACACCGCCTGGCGCACCAGGGTCTTGTCGCCGCGCGCGGTCTGCGCGGGCACGACGCGGACCGTCAGCTTCTTCTCGTTCGCCACGGCAACCGGCTCGAACTCGCCCGACACCTCCTCGACAAGCGCCGTGAGGTTGTAGTCGGCGACCTTCATGGTCGCCGTCCCCTCCTCCGCCTTGGTGAGGGTCACCAGCTTGGAGGTGAGGTCGGACAGGCGCGTGACCTGATGCCGGATGCTGTCGACCCATTCGCTCTCGCCGTTCACGATCTCGATCACGTCGGCGCTCGACGAGATGATGGCGAGCGGGGTCTTGAGCTCATGGCTCGCATCGGTCACGAAGCGGCGCTGGCGCTCCTGGCTCTCCTCGATCGGGCGCACCACGACCGCCGAGACGGGCACGAGGATGGCTGCGACCGCCATGAGGCCCACGAGGCTGGCAACGGCGCTGGCGATGGCGAACGACGAGAACGACGACATGTCGCGCGAGATGTCGACGAACACGATGGCGTCCTCGTCGTCGATCTCGCAACGCAGGAAGCGATACCCGCCGAGCGTGCCGCGCTCCCTGCCCGAATTCCAGGCCTTCTCGCCCAGCTCCAGCGCCTCGACCGCATCGATCGCGGCGATATGGCTGAGGTCCGCGGCCACTGCAAGGAATTCATCCTCGTCCTCATCGTCATCGAGGTCGTCATCCGCATCATCATCAATCCATACGATGAAGTAGCGGGTATCGAAGGGGGTTTCCTCGCCCAGGTCGCGACGCATCTGCCCGGGGTCGAAGCCCTCTCCCCCGCCGTCCGCCGGACCGCCGTGGCCCTTGCCGGCGCCGGGATTGCCGAAATCCCATCCGAATTCCGACAGCTGCCCGTCGGTCGCGGCCACCAGGTCCGCGCGCGCATCCTGGCGCGATGTGACCGAGATGAAGTTGGCGATGTTGATGCCGCCCACGATCACGAGCAGGACGAGAGCGACGCTCGCAAGCGCCACGATGACGAACTTGCGCCGGAGCTGCCTGATCATCCGTCGTTCTCCTCGAGGTAATACCCCACGCCCCTGAGCGCCGAGATGCGAACCGAAGAACCCGCCTGCGCGAGCTTCTTGCGCAGGTTCGACAGGTTCACCCACACCACGCTCGTCTCGACGTCGGACAGAGACCCCCACACCTTGCGCATGAACGCGTCGGTGGAGATCTTGGTGTTCTTGGCGGTGACGAGCATCTCCATCATCTGGAACTCGCGCGCCGTAAGATCGACGCGCGTCTCGCCGCAGACGAGCTGCGAGGCCTGCTCGTCCAGGCTGATGTCGCCGAACGCGAGCTCGCGCTTCGCGACGCCCGCGGTCGTGCGCGTGAGCACGCGGATGCGTGCGAGCAGTTCCTGCGCTGCGAACGGCTTGGTGAGGTAATCGTTGGCGCCCGCGTCGAGGCCCGCCACGCGGTCGCGGATCTCGGACTTGGCGGTGAGCATGAGCACGGGCAGCGTCATACCCTTCCCGCGCAGCGTGGTAAGCACCGTGAGCCCGTCGACCTTGGGCATCATGATGTCGAGAATCGCGAGGTCGTAGTCGTTGATGTCGAGGTCGTAGAGGGCTTCCTCGCCGTCCATGGCCGCATCGACGACATACCCGGCATGTTCGAGGATGGCGACCAAAGCGCGCGAGAGCTCGCGCTCGTCCTCTGCCAGCAGGATCCTCATATACGCACCCATCCTTTCCGACCGCATGTCGAACATGCACCTATCCTACAAGATTCTCGCGAATGACCCTAAAATGAACCTATATCGAAGCAGCCGAGCGAGGAGGATACGATGAAGGTTCTGATGCTGAACGGCGGTTGGCGTGCCGAGGGCAATTCCGATTTCATGCTCGACCATATGGCAGAGGTGCTCGCCGAGGAGGGCATCGAGACCGAGGTGTTCCAAATCGGGCCGGCGCCCGTACGCGATTGCATGGGATGCAACAAGTGCTCCGAGACGGGCCGCTGCGTCTTCACCGACGACGGCGTGGATGCGTTCCTCGACAAGGCCGAGGAGGCCGACGGCTTCGTCTTCGCAACGCCGGTCTACTATGCGCATCCCTCCGGCCGCATCCTCTCCTTCCTCGACCGCGCCTTCTATGCCGCCAAGCGCAACGTCTTCTACGGCAAGCCCGGCTGCGCGGTGAGCGTGGCGCGCCGCTCCGGCACCACGGCGACCATGGACGTGATGAACAAGTACTTCACGATCAGCGGCATGCCCGTCGCATCGTCGTTCTACTGGAATGCATCGCACGGTTTCACGCCCGAGGACCTCATGCGCGACGAGGAGGGCATGCGGACGCTGCGCATGCTCGCGCGCGACCTCGCCTGGCTGCTCAAGTGCATCGAGGCGGGCAAGGCCGCGGGCATCGAGCTCCCCGTCCCCGAGTCGGGCAACATGACGCATTTCATCATGCGGTAAGAGCGCCGCTCCCTGCCAATCGGTCGCGCGCAGAAATGAACGAATGCCCTGCCGCTTTGTTCAGATTAGAGGACGATGTCGGGGT
>CAMOLV010000208.1 GCA_946619045.1 uncultured Coriobacteriales bacterium
CTCTCGATCATGATGGTCATCAACAAGATCGACCGCGACGGCGCACATCCGCAGGATGTCGTGAACGATGCGCTCGACCTCATGATGGACCTCGGCGCCACCGACGAGCAGCTCGAGTTCGCGATGGAGCACGTGGTGTTCGCGAGCGCCGTCAACGGCATCGCGCGCCTCGATCCCGATGACGAGGGCACCGACATGCTGCCCCTGCTCGACATGATCGTCGAGGGCATCCCCGCGCCCGAGGTCGACCTCGAAGCCCCGCTCGCCATGCAGTGCGTCACCGTGGACCACTCCAGCTATGTGGGCCGCATCGGCATCGGCCGCATCTATTCCGGCACCATCCACGCGGGCCAGCAGATCCTCGTGGTCAAGAACGACGGCAGCAGCTCCACCGCCAAGGTCAAGCAGCTCTTCACCTTCGACTACCTGGGCCGCAAGGAGTGCTCCGAGGCCGTTGCCGGCGACATCGCCGCGGTCGTGGGCATCGACGGCACCGACATCGGCGACGTCTACACCGACATCGAGAATCCCGTGGCGCTCGATCCCATCGAGATCGACCCGCCCACGCTCTCGGTCATCTTCGAGGCGTCCACCTCGCCGCTTGTGGGCCGCGAGGGCGACATCGTGGGCGGCCGCCAGCTCAAGGACCGTCTCATGCAGGAGCGCGAGAACAACGTGACCATGCGCATCGAGGAGCTCGAGGACAAGACCGGCGTCGAGGTTGCCGGCCGCGGCATCCTGCACCTTTCCGTGCTCATGGAGCAGATGCGCCGCGAGGGCTTCGAGTTCCAGGTGGGCCGCCCGCGCGTCCTGTTCAAGAAGGAGGGCGGCCAGACGCTCGAGCCCATCGAGCAGGCCGTGGTCGAGTGCTCGAGCGAGTATTCCGGCAAGGTCATCGAGGTGTTCGGTAACGCCGGCGGCCTCATGGTGTCGATGGCGGCGGGGGATACCCAGACGCACCTCGAGTTCAAGATCCCCACGCGCGGCATCATGGGCCTCAAGAACCGCATCCTCAACGTCACGCACGGCGAGGCCGTGTTCTACCACACGTTCCTCGAGTACGGTCCCTTCGCGGGCGACATCGGCGGCCGCGCCAACGGCGTGATGGTCTCGATGACCACCGAGCCCGCCGTGGCCTACGCGCTCGGCACCCTGCAGGAGCGCGGCGCGCTCTTCGTGGCGCCCGGCGACGACTGCTACGAGGGCATGCTCGTGGGCGAACGCCCGCAGTCGGGCGATATGGTCGTCAACGTGGCCAAGACCAAGAACCTCGGCAACCAGCGTTCGAGCACCGCCGACATCGCCGTGCAGCTCACGCCTCCGCGCACCTTCACGCTCGAGGAGGCGCTCGAGTACATCATGGACGATGAGCTGGTCGAGATCACGCCCAAGAGCATCCGCATGCGCAAGCGCCTGCTCACCGAGACCGAGCGCCGCAAGTACAACGTGCGCCACGGCCTCGTCGCCAAGCTCGAATCCTAACAGCGTCAATCAGATAGGACCGTCCCTCCTGTGCAGAAATGTGCAGGAGGGACGGTCCTTTTTGCTCACTATTTGCTCGACAATGACAGTGCAACGAGAGGATCGTCCCCAGTTGTATCAGCTGTCGGAGCGGGACTCCTCGATGACGCGGCGGACCGCCTCGATGAGCTCGGGGGTGATCTCGCCGTGCTCGGCGGCGATCATATCGTGGGCGCTGTGGCGGCGTACCGCGCGGATGGGCCGTACGACCTGCGGCGTCAGGTCGATATCCGCAGGCGACATCATGTCGAAGTGCAGAGAGATGCGCCTGAGCACCACCGTCACGGCCACGCCGAGAAACGCCGCGACGCCCTTATCGATGGGCACGACCTTGACGAAGGCCCAGTACGCCGCCGCACCGGCCACCGCGCAGATGGCGTAGAAGTTCGAGCGCTGGAAGATGCGCGGCACCTCTCCGAGGAAGACGTCGCGCAGCATGCCGCCGCCGATGCCGGTCATGGTGCCCATGAGAACCGCAGCGAGCGGGTTGAGCCCGTAGACCACGGCCTTGTCGGTGCCCATGACCGCGAACAGGCCGACTGCGATGATGTCGACCCACTCGAGGAGGCGCGGGAACCGCTCGAATGCCCGCGGGAAGAGGAACACGACGATGGCGGTGGCGAGCGAGGCGCCGATGGCGAAGGGGGAGTCGATCATGTAGACGCCGCCGCGCTGCATGGTCATGTCGCGGATGAGCCCGCCGCCCAGGCCGCAGAGCAGCGCGAGGCCGAGGTAGCCCACCAGATCGAGCTTGCGCTCGCGCGCGACGAGCAGGCCCGACATCGATCCGACCACGATCGAGGCGAGTTCGAGCCACTCTGGCAGCGACACCATCTGGTATCCGGGCGTCCCGGCGAGTAAAGATTCCATGGCGACCTCCCATGTATTTTTCAACGCATTAGAGAATACCGCGATTTTCTAGGAAAATCGTGTATACTATCCGTTGCGTTTCTTTGGAGAGTTGTCCGAGCTGGCCGAAGGAGCACGATTGGAAATCGTGTAGGCGTCTAAAGCGTCTCCGGGGTTCGAATCCCCGACTCTCCGCCAGAACTTCCCGTGGCGCCCCATATAGGGCGCCACGTTGCCATCACGGAGAGGTGGCAGAGTGGTTGAATGCGGCGGTCTCGAAAACCGTTTGGCCCTTTCGGGTCACGGGGGTTCGAATCCCCCCCTCTCCGCCACGTAAGCGAGCGCCCCGGCAACGGGGCGTTTTTCATGTTCGTGGCCGGTGCGGCTCGACCATCGCGAAAGTCGTGGGACTATCGCGAAGGTCCCGGTCCGCACGGGGATACGCGGCTCGACTATCGCGAAAGTCGTGGGACTATCGCGAAGGTCCCGGTCCGCACGGGGATACGCGG
>CAMOLV010000209.1 GCA_946619045.1 uncultured Coriobacteriales bacterium
GCAGGTCGCTGCCGTCCTTCATGAAGATGCGGGCGGGCTTCTGGTTGGGGTTCATACCGTACTTGAGCTCGAGTTCGTTCATCGAGAGTCCTTTCGTCGCAACGTGTCTTTTGCCCTCAGTGCTCAAACAGTCCTCGCGCAGAAAACGCGCTGCGGAACTGCGCCTGAGGACAAAAGACACAATCCGCTAATCTCATACGCCGTTTGAGCTCAAGCCCGGCATGCAACCGGAAGCCCACACGGCTAACGTGTTTTAGTCGCCGAGGTGCTTGTTGAAGAGACGGACCTCGCCGTTCACGCAGGCGTACATCGAGACCTTGTTGTCGTCGTTGAGCGCTGCCCAGACCTCGTCGGCGCCGGCCAGCTCGACCTCGCGGGGCTCGCCCGAGAAGGTCGGCAGCGGGTTGCCGTCGCCGTCGTAGGTGGAGATGAAGTAGCCCACGCCCTCGTCGGCGGCCTCGTAGGCGAAGAACTCGCGCAGGCAGCGGCCGTTTGCCTGATGCTTGAGGATCGAGAGCTCGAAGCTGCCGTCGGCGTTCACGATGGCGGAGATGCGCGGGGTGAAGTTGGGGGCGTCGGGCTCGAACTCGCGGGCCATGCAACCCTCGCGGAAGCTGCCCTTCTCGACGATGGTGTCGGTCTGGTCGCCGTTCGTGACCACGAGCGCGTCGCCCATGGTGCGCACGGGGTGGTAGATGATGAGCGACGGATCCTCGACCAGCTCGGGCTTGAAGGCCTCGGTCTGGATGCCGTCCTCGGTGAGCGAGAAGATGCGGTTGCGGCTGTTGGTGCTGCGTCCCATGATCCAGTAGTAGACGCAGTCCTTGCCCACCACGATGCCGCGGCCGGGGTAGGGGTTGCCTTTGAGCAGGTCAACGAGCTTTTCCATCGATGCTCCTCTCTTCTCGGCTTGCCTCCGTACGAAAAAGGCAAGCCTTCCGAACTATGGATGAGGCTTGCCCAGACGGTCGGCGGTATGTAACGCGCTGCTCCACCGCGGTTGCCCGCGAATATCCGTCAGTCACAGCGCGCTCTGACAACGCTTACTGTAGCACGCACGCTGCCCCGTCGCAGTACCGCTCGCCGTATCGCGAGAAATTCCGCATTCGCAGGGTTCGATGCGCGGCTGCGGGCATTGCTACAATGAAGTCGTCACATCACCAGCAAAGGGGGACTGCCATGGATGCCAATATCGTCAAGCGCAACGAGCTGCTCGCCGCCAGGGTCATCAAGGGGCTCGAGAGCCGCAACATGTGCGGCTACTATGCCGCGAGCAAGGAGGAGGCGCTCAAGATCGCGCTCGACCTCATTCCCGAGGGTTCGAGCGTCACCATGGGCGGCTGCATGAGCGCTCATGAGATCGGCCTGGTGGAGGCCGTGAAGAACGGCAACTACAACTTCATCGACCGCAACGCCTACGACGATCCGCGCCAGGCCCTGCTCGACGGCTACGCCGCCGACGTGTTCCTCTCGAGCGCCAACGCCATCACCAACGACGGCGTGCTCGTGAACATCGACGGCAACGCCAACCGTGTTTCGTATATCGCGCAGGGCCCCAGGAAGGTCGTCATGATCGTGGGCATGAACAAGGTCTGCGACGACGAGGACGGCGCCATGAAGCGCGCCCGCAACGTCGCCGCGCCCATCAACGCCCAGCGCTTCAACCTCAACACGCCGTGCTGCAAGAACGGCGCCTGCGCAAACTGCAAGTCCGCCGACACCATCTGCTGCCAGTTCCTGGTCACGCGCTTCTCGCGCCATGCGGGCCGCATCAACGTGATCCTCGTCAACGACACCCTGGGGTTCTAGGGCAGTTCGCTGGATAGTCGCTCTAACGTGTCCGAAAAACTGAGACTGGGTCACAAACCCAGTCTCAGTTGCTATTGAGACGGGGCATCAATCAATCTACCAGGCATTTCTCCGAGAAGCCCAGGCTCAATGCATATTGAGACTGGGCTGTCCAGCTCAGAGATACACAGTCTCAATTGCTCTTGAGACTGTGTCTTTGGGTTCGAAGGGCCCCTAGACGGTGACCTCGCCGGCGAGGACGCGCTTGTAGTCCTCGAGGTTGCGCTCGAGAAGTGCGGGCGTGTCGAGCTCGTAGGGGCACTGCGCGGCACACTGTCCGCAGTGCAGGCAGTCCTCGATCTTGGCCATCTCGGCCTGCCACTTCTCGGAGAGCCAGCCCGCCGACGGCGCGCGGCGCAGCATGAGCGACATGCGCGCGCAGTTGTTGATCTGGATGCCCATCGGGCAGGGCATGCAGTAGCCGCAGCCGCGGCAGAAGCTGCCCGAGAGCTCGGCCTGCTCGGACTCCACAAAAGCCTGCATCTCGGGCGTCCACGTGGGCGTCTCGTCCATGAACGCGAGCCACTCCTCGAGCTCGCCCGCGCGCTGAACGCCCCAGATGGGGAGCACGTTGTCGAAGCGGTCCATCCACGCCATCGCGGCGGCGGAGTTGGTGATGAGGCCGCCCGCCAGGCCCTTCATGCAGACGAATCCCACGTTGCGCTCGCGGCACGTCTCGACCAGGTGCAGCTCCTGCTCGCCCGAGAGGTACGAGAACGGGAACTGCAGCACCTCGTAGAGGCCGCTCTCGGCAGCCTCTTGCGCCACGCCGATCTTGTGCGCGGTGATGGCGATGTGGCGGATCTTGCCGGCCTCCTTGGCCTCGAGCATGCACTCGTACATGCCCGAGCCGTCGCCGGGGCGCCACACCTGCGCGGCCTGATGGAACTGGTACACGTCGATGTAGTCGGTGCGCAGGAGCCTGAGCGAGGTCTCGAGGTCGGCGCGGAACTGCTCCGGCGTCTTCGCGGTGGTCTTGCTGGCGATGTAGATCTGGTCGCGCGGGACGAACCCGTCGAAGGC
>CAMOLV010000210.1 GCA_946619045.1 uncultured Coriobacteriales bacterium
CCCTCGTCGACGCCCATCCCGAGCTCACGGGCATCGTGCAGAACATCAACGACAAACGCACCAACGCCATGCTCGGCCGCACGAGCCGTACGCTCCGGGGCAGCGCCACCATGCACGACATGCTGCTCGGCTGCACGTTCGCCATCACCTCGACGAGCTTCTACCAGACCAACCCCGCCCAGACCGAGGTGCTCTATCGCCTCGCGCTCGACGGCGCCGAGCTCGAATCCGGCCAGCGCGTCCTCGACGCCTACTGCGGCTGCGGCACCATCGGCATCTGCGCTGCGGCGAGCTGCGAGGGGCTCGAGGTCGTGGGTGTGGAGCGAGATGCCGGCGGCGTGGCCATGGCGCGCGACAACGCACGCGCCAACGGGGTGGGGGAGCGCGTGCGCATCGAGCGCGCCGACGCCACCGTGTGGATGACGCGCGCCGCCCGCGACGGCCAGCGCTTCGACACCGTGATCCTCGACCCGCCGCGCGCGGGCTCGACCTCAGAATTCATCGACGCGTGCGCTGCGCTCAAGCCCGCGCGCGTGGTGTACGTCTCATGCAATCCCGTCACGCAGGCCCGCGATCTGGCGCTCTTCCGAGAGAAGGGCTACCGTCTGGCAGGCATCGCCCCGGTCGACATGTTCCCGCATACCAAGCACGTCGAGACGGTCGCCGTCCTCGTCGGGCGATAGACCGCCAACGGTTGCAATGATGGGGGAGATGTGGGCAAAGCCGTGAAGATAGCAGCGACAATCGCCGCGGTCCTGCTCGTGCTTGCTGCGGGCGGCATGTTCTGGCTCGCCGGGTTCACGGCTACGGGACCGCGACAGACGCTCGACGAGGCCCGCGCCTGGCAGCAGGGACGCTACGACACGTCGTTCTACGACGACCTTGCGGAACCGGAATACACGGTCGAGGGAGATGGCGGATACCTGCTCCATGCGCAGCTGCTGCGCAACTCCGAACCTACGGACCGCTACGTGATCATCAGCCACGGTTACACCGACAACCGCATGGGCTCGCTCAAGTACGCGCGCCTATATCTCGACCTGGGCTATAACTGCATCATCTATGACCTGCGCGGACATGGCGAGAACGAGCCCGCGCCAACGACGTACGGCATCCGCGAGGCGCGCGACCTGCTGTGTGTGATCGAGGATACGCGCGAGCGCTACCCCCGGATAGCCCAGCTCGGCATCCACGGCGAGTCCCTCGGGGCCGCGACCACCGTCATGTCGCTCGCCTACGGCCCTGCGATCGACTTCGCCGTGGCCGACTGCGGCTATGCGAGCATCGAGGCCGTGCTCAGGCACGGCTACGAGATGGCCGGGGTGCCCGCATTCCTTTTCGACCTTGCCGATCTGGGCTGCCGCATGCGCTACGGCTTTGCGCTCAAGGACGCGCGTCCCATCGACGCGCTCGACGGCAGCTCGACGCCCATCCTGTTCATCCACGGCGCGGACGACCAGTTCATCCTGCCCGAGAACTCGCAGCATATGTGCGAGCGTGCGCAGGGCGTGCACGCCATCCACCTTATCGACGGAGCGGGGCACGCAGAGTCGGCGCTCGTCGCTCCCGAGCTATACCGCGAATACCTCGAGGAGTTCCTCTCGCAGCTTTGATGCTGGAGACGGGCGCTTGATAAAAGCGAGCAGCTTCTTTGGCACCTGCTCACGGCCGATCTGCCAAATGCCATCGTGGGCATGCACACATCTTGTTCGACAGCGGCCATCGCCACACGAACAAGCTATGTACAACCCTTGTCGCTTTCAAGTCATTTTTGGCTATGTAGCTGGGCAAATACGCCTGCTGTACAATTAGTTAAATGAATAAATTAACAAACTGGGACATGCTCGATTTCGCAGGCGTTCACAATATCTGCATATTGACATATGTAATAGTGCAAACGTAAACTTAACAGTGCAGTATTGTCACCTCGACCGAGAAAATCTGCACGTTTTTGCTCATTGTTCCAGGGAAGGGGGATTCGTCATGAGCAACAAGCAATCTGCAAGCGCCAAGACGGCTAAAGGAGGTGGAAAGCTTCAGAACACCCTACTGTACTTTCGTCAGCATTGGCAGCTCTACCTGCTGTTCCTCTTGCCTGCGTTCGTGCTGACGATTGTCTTCCGCTACATCCCGATGGGCGGCATCCTCATCGCGTTCGAGGAGTACAACCCGTTCCGCGGTGTCTTCGGAAGCGAATGGGTAGGATTCTCGCATTTCCAGCGCTTCCTGTCGTCGCCCGACTTCATGCGTTACCTCGTCAACACGCTCAAGCTGAGCGTGTTCGGCCTGCTCTGGGGATTCCCCGCACCGATTCTTCTGGCTTTCCTGCTCAACAGGGTTCTGAGCACCAAGCTTAAGCAGAAGATCCAGCTCGTCCTCTACATGCCCAACTTCATCTCGGTCATCGTTCTCTGCGGTATCGTCCGCATCCTCCTGTCGCCCACGGGCCTCATCAACATGGTCCTTCACAGCAACTGGAACTTCATGACCATGCCCTCGGCGTTCCGCACCATCTACATCGCCTCCGGCATCTGGCAGGGCGCTGGCTGGGGCTCCATCATCTACACCGCAGCACTCTCCAACGCGAGCAAGGACCTCAAGGAGGCCGCGGTCATCGACGGCGCCAACATCATCCAGCAGATCAAGGCAGTCGAGTGGCCCGCCATCCGCGACACCGTGCTCATCCAGTTCATCATGAGCGTCGGCAACATCATGAGCGTCGGCTTCGAGAAGGCCTACGCCCTCCAGACCGACCTCAACCTGGCCACGTCCGAGATTATCTCGACCTACGTCTACAAGGTCGGTCTTCTGGACGGCAACTACGGCTTCTCCACGGCCGTCGGCCTCTTCAATACTGTCATCAACG
>CAMOLV010000211.1 GCA_946619045.1 uncultured Coriobacteriales bacterium
GCTACCCGCTGACCGAGCCCGTCGACGGCATCGAGTACATCGAGGTCGCCACCACGCGTCCCGAGACCATGCTCGGCGACACGGGCATCGCGGTCTCCCCGCAGGATCCCGAGAAGGCAAAGTTCGTGGGCAAGACCGTCATGCTCCCCATCGTCAACCGCGAGATCCCCATCTTCGCAGACTGGCATGTCGATGCCGGCTTCGGCACCGGCTTCGTCAAGGTCACGCCCGCGCATGACCCCAACGACTTCGCGATGGGCCAGGCGCACGACCTCCCGCAGATCAACATCTTCGACGAGCATGCCGTCGTGGTCGACGGCTACGGCGAGTTCTCGGGCATGGACCGCGACGAGTGCCGCAAGGCCGTCGTGGCATGGTTCGAGGAGCATGGCCTGCTCGGCGACATCGACGAGCACGAGCACTCCGTCATGCATTGCTACCGCTGCGACTCCACGCTCGAGCCCTGGCTCTCCGAGCAGTGGTTCGTCGCCGTCGACAAGCTCAAGAAGCGCGCCATCGACGTGGTCAAGTCCGGCGAGGTCACCTTCCATCCCGCGCGTTGGACCGACACCTACCTCACCTGGATGGACAACCTCAAGGACTGGTGCATCTCGCGCCAGCTCTGGTGGGGCCACCGCATCCCCGTGTTCTATTGCGACGAGTGCGGCTGGATGGACGCCTCCATGGAGGATATCGACACCTGCCCGCATTGCGGCGCCAAGGTTCGCCAGGACGAGGACGTGCTCGACACCTGGTTCTCCTCGCAGCTCTGGACCTTCGCCACGCAGGGCTGGCCCGATCATCCCGAGCAGATGGAAGGACATCATCCCACCACCGTGCTCGTCACCGCGCGCGACATCATCGCGCTGTGGGTCGCCCGCATGATCATGAGCTCGCTCTACTTCACCGACCAGATCCCGTTCCACGACGTCTTCATCTATGCGACGATCCTCGCCAAGGACGGCAGCCGCATGTCCAAGAGCAAGGGCAACGGCGTCGACCCGCTCGATCTCATGGACAAGTATGGCGCAGATGCCATGCGCCATGCCCTGCTCACGCTCGTGACGGGCAACCAGGACGTGCGCTTCGACGCCGTCATGAAGGACGGCAAGCTCGTCTCGAGCGCCCGTACCGAGGCCAGCCGCGCCTTCGTCACCAAGATCTGGAATGCGAGCCGCTTCGTGCAGATGAACCTCGAGGGGTACGTCCAGGGTGCCGCCAAGGCCGAGACGCCCGAGGACGCCTGGATGTTCTCGCGTCTGGCCCATGCCGTGGCCTCCTGCACCGAGCAGCTGCGCGCCTACAACTTCGGCGACTATGCGCGCGAGATCCAGAGCTTCTTCTGGAACGAGGTCTGCGACTGGTACATCGAGCTCTGCAAGGGCCGTCTGCTGCACGGTACGCCGGAAGAGAAGCTCCAGGTGCAGCGCAACCTCGTCTTCGTGCTCGATACCTGCATGAAGCTCCTACACCCCGTCATGCCCTTCGTCACCGAGAGCGTGTGGGAGGCGCTGCCGGCGACCGATCTCGACGACCACTCGAGCGAGTTCCTCATGCTCTCCGCGTGGCCCGACCCCGAGGCGTTCGCGGCCTACATCAACGATACCGCCGAGCACGACTTCGACATCGCCCGCCGCGTGGTCTCCGCGGTGCGCGCCACCCGCGCCCGCTACGGGCTCTCTCCCAAGACCGAGCTCGAGGTCGCCGTCCGCGCGCCCGAGGCCGATGCCGCCGTGCTCGATGCCCAGCGCTCCTTCATCTCCAACGTGGGCCGTGTGAGCGCGCTCGAGCTCGGCGCCGACCTCGCGAAGCCGCAGGGATCGGTCTCCGTCGTCGACGGCACGCTCGAGATCTTCGTCAAGGTGGGGGAGTTCATCGACCTCGCCGCCGAGGGCACCCGCCTTGCCAAGGAGCTTGCCAAGGCCGAGAAGGACCTCGCCGCCGTCGAGCGCACGCTCTCCAACGAGGGCTTCGTCGCAAAGGCGGCTCCCGAGATCATCGAGAAGAAGCGCGGCCAGCAGGCCGAGCTCGCCCAGACGGTCGAGACGCTCAAGTCCCAGATTGCCGACCTGGCATAGCGCTCGGTTCTTACCGGTAATCGCGAACCGCCGTTGTCTTAAGGCAACGGCGGTTTTTTTTGCTGCTAAATCTTTGATTTTGGAAACGCTACTTCTTGGAGTTGAGCTCCTTCTCGGCAAAGTATTCGACGCTCTTCTCGAGAATGCGCAGGAATGCCTCGCTGTCATCGCCGAGCTTGGCGAGATAGCGCATATGGTTCTCGACGGTCTGCTCGCGCTGCTCGTTCACAACCCTGCGGCCTTCGTCGGTAATGCGGATGTTGACCTTGCGCTTATCGAATTCATCCTTCTCACGCGTAACAAACCCGCGACGCTCGAGAGAGCTGACGATCTGGGTGATGCGGGGTCTCGTAAGCGAGACCTGATCGGCGATCTCGACTGCGGTCGTATCCTGATCGAGAGACTCGAGGAACAGAAGGACGCAGAATTCGCCCTGGGTGAATTCGCGAACCGTCTGCGTTGCCTTGAGGATGACACGCTCGGTAAGGGTTACGGAACGTTCGGCTAGCTCGCGAAGGTTACCGTCCATGACAGGCGTATCGAATTCAGCAATATCCCGATGCATAAAATAATCCCCCAAACAATTTAAGATTTTATGCGCTGCTATTTTAGTGCAACGATTGCGGGTGTAACTGCTCAATCTTGAATTCAACGTAAAGTCAAAATATAAGTTAGCAATTTAAATAACAATACTTATACATAAGTAAGTGAATTAAATGATAGAGAACAGGATGCCCATCAGAATTAAGGGGTG
>CAMOLV010000212.1 GCA_946619045.1 uncultured Coriobacteriales bacterium
GCTGCCACGTGGGCCCCGGCATGGTGTCCTGCTGCTTCTGGGGAGCCGACAGGCGCGGATAGGGCAGCGCCACGCGTCCTTTGCGGTAATCGGGCGAGAAATAACATACATTTCAGCACGGTTATTCGGGTTCTGTAATAACAGAAACCGAATAACCGTCTCAGAATGCTTGTTATCTCAATCGATCGGCGTTTGGATTTTGCCGCTGTCAGCTTACGCGCACCCGCTGCAGCCCTCGCAAACGCTCGGACATACCGCCAGCCCGCCCTGCGCCGTCTCGCGCAGGCTCTCGGGAAGGGCGCGCCCGACCTTCGCCATGGCGTCCACGGCCTCGTCGAAGGGGACGGGGCAGGTGATGCCCGAGAGCGCGAGCTGCGCCGACGAGAACGCCGCGGCGACGCCGATGGCGTTGCGGTTCTGGCAGGGATACTCCACCATGCCGCGCGCGGGGTCGCAGACGAGGCCGAGCAGGTTGCCCAGTGCGATCGATGCCGCATCGAGGCACTGGCGGACGCTGCCGCCCATGAGCTCCACGAGCGCGCTCGCGGCCATCGCGGAAGCCGCCCCGACCTCTGCCTGGCATCCGCCCTCGGCGCCCGATACGGTGGCGTTCTCGGAGATGAGCGCGCCGATCGCGGCGGCGTTCCACAGGGCCTCCTCCAGGGCCGCATTGCCCGCCTCGATCGCCTCGCCGCAGGCGAGGACCGCTCCCGGGACGACGCCTGCAGATCCGGCGGTGGGTGCTGCGACGATGACGCCCATCGAGGCGCTCCGCTCGATCACCGCCATGCCGTACGCGACTGCCCGCGTGAGCACTTCCCCCATGAGCGCCGCTGAGAGCTTCTCCGATGAGCGGGCGACGGATGCGGCCTGGCCGTCGAGGAAGCCCCCGAGCGAGGGTGCAGGATAGCTCAGGGTGTCGCAGATCTCCTCATGCATGACGGCGAGCACGCGATCCATGCGGGCGTCCGCGATGGCGCGTTCTCCGAGCAGATCCGCCTCGCGGGCGCGCATGAGCTCGCCGATGCCGAGGCCGAAGGTCGCGCACAGCCCCTCGAGCTGCGCGGCGGTGGAGAAGGAGAGCGCGGATTCGCCCATGGCCTGTGCCCGTCCCGCGCCGACGTTCACCGCGGAGGCGAAGCTCACATGCTCGAGCCTGCGGACCTCGGTGATGAGCGCATCGGAGACGGGGTCGTCCGATTCGAAGATGGTGTAGGCGGCGCCTCCGCGCTCGGCGCGGAACGTGCGCATGGTCGCGATGTTGAGGCCGCGCGCGCTGAGGCTCCTGGTGAGCGCCGCGAGGACGCCGGGCTTATCCCGATGGGCGACGAAGACCGTGGGGAGCTCGCCGGTGATGCTCACCGGCACGCCGTCGATGGAGCTGATGCGGATCCGTCCTCCGCCGACCGACTCGCCCGCGACCTCGACATGGCGTCCCTCGGCGGGGTACATGCGGATGACCGCGGTGTTGGGGTGGAGCGAGCCGTCCTCGCCGCCCTCGATGATCGAGAACTCGAGCCCGGCCTCCTCTGCGAGGGAGAAGGAATCGCGGACGCGCTCGTCGTCGGTCTCGAGGCCGAGGATGCCCGCCACGAGCGCACGGTCGGTGCCGTGGCCGTTGTGCGTGCGCGAGAAGGAGTTGTAGAGGACGAACTCGACGCGGGCGAGGGGTTGCGGCGCCAGCAGGCGCGCGACGCGCGCGATGCGGAGCGCCCCGGCGGTGTGCGAGCTCGACGGGCCCACCATGATGGGGCCGAGCACCTCGAATGCGGACATGCCCATCGTTACCACCCCTAATCGAAAAATCCCATTTAGGGGAGTATCCCCTAAATGGGAGAACGGTTCCAGAAGGCGAAGCCTACTCGGCGCAGAGGGCGAGCGCCCGCTCGATGCGGGCGAGCACATGGTCGCGGCCCGCGAGCGCGAGGGTCTCGCCGATGCCGGGGGAGGCAGCGCTTCCCACCACGGCGACGCGGACCGGCTGGAAGACCTTGCCCTTGCCCATGCCGAGCTGCTCGGGCAGCGGGTCGAGCGCGGCCTCGATGGCAGCGGGCGTCCAACCGTCCTCGGGGACGGCCTCGAGCGCCTCGCGCGCCGCCTTGAGGGCGTCCGCGGCACCGGCCTTGCCGAGCCACTTGGCCACGGCCTTCTCGTCGTAGGCGAGCTCGTCGTCGGCGGCGTAGAGGTAGCCGGTCTGCGCGATGACGTCGCTGCCGAGCGTGACACGCGGCTTCAGCACCGACGCGAGCAGGTCGAACCAGGCGGCGTCATGGCTGCAGCTGCCCTCCTCGTCCATGCCCTCGAGCTCGGCGCGGTGCAGCTCCGGGATGAGGATCTCGTCGGCGAACTGCTCGTCCGTCATGGCCATGAGGTACTGCTGCTGCACCCAGTTGAGCTTCTCGGGGTCCATGATCGCGGGGTTCTTGGAGACGTGGTCGAGCGAGAACTCGCGGGCGAGGCGTTCGCGCGGGATGATGGTGGACTCGCCGTCGGGAGCCCAGCCGAGCAGCGCCAGGTAGTTGACGAAGGCATCGGAGAGGTAGCCGGCGTCGCGGTACTCCTCCACGCTCGTGGCGCCGTGGCGCTTCGAGAGCTTCTTGCCGTCGGTGCCCAGGATCATCGAGATGTGCGCGAACGTGGGCGTGGGCGCTCCGAGGGCCTCGTAGACCATGATCTGGCGCGGGGTGTTGGAGAGGTGGTCGTCGCCGCGGATGATGTGGGTGATGCCCATGCGCGCGTCGTCGACCACGGTCGCGAAGTTGTAGGTGGGGGTGCCGTCGGAGCGGAAGATGATGAAGTCGTCGAGCTCCTTGGCGTTGAAG
>CAMOLV010000213.1 GCA_946619045.1 uncultured Coriobacteriales bacterium
CGCGGACCTGCTCGGTGGGGATGACCTGCTCGGCGCCGTCGCGCACGACCGTCGCGGTCTTAGGAGCTAGGTCCATGAGGGCTGTGATGGCACCCGTGGTGCGGCCCTTGGCACGGGCCTCGAAGAACTTGCCCAGCGTGATGAGGGTGAGGATCATGCCCGCCGAGTCGAAGTAGAGGTTGTGGAACGCCGCATGGGCGGTCTCGACGTCGCCGTGCCCGAGCGCGATGGCCATGCGGTAGAGGCCCACGATGCTCCAGGCGGCGGACGCAGCGGAGCCCAGCGCGATGAGCGAATCCATGTTGGGCGCGCCATGGAAGAGCGTCTTGAAGCCCGTGATGAAGTAGTGGCGGTTCACGAAGAGGATGGGGATGCAGAGCAGAAGCTGCGTGAGCGCCGCCGCCATCATGCCCTCATGGCCCGAAAGCGCAGGAGGCTGCGGCCAGCCGAACATCGGCCCCATGGCCACGTAGAACAGCGGCACCGAGAAGATCGCCGAGATGATGAGCTGGCGGCGCTTCTCAGCGATGGCGGCATCGGCGATGGCCGTGGGGTTGGAGGCGGAAGCCGGCGATGCCGAAGCTGCCTGCCCGCCGTGCGGCTTGCGCGGAACAGCACCGTAGCCCGCATTCTCGATGGCGGCGATCACTGCATCGCAGGTGGCATCGGTACCGTCGTAGACGAGCTCCATCGAGTTCTTGAGCAGGTTGACGTTGGCCTCCTCGACGCCGGGGACCCCAGAGGCCGCCTTTCCCACGCGTGCGGAGCATGCCGCGCACGTCATGCCCGTGATATCGAACGTCTCCTTCATCGCACACCTCAGCTGAACTTCTTGAGGAGGTCCATGACCTCGCCGATGACCTCGGTGTTGCCCGCCTGCACCTGCTCGACCACGCACGTCTCGAGATGGTCCTGCATGACGGCGCGGGAGATGGCGGCGACCGCTTTCTCCACGGCGGCGAGCTGCGTGAGCACGTCGCCGCAGTAGCGGTCGTCGTCGATCATCGATTTGATGCCGTTGAGCTGGCCGACGGCACGGTTGATGCGCTTGTCGAGATCGCGCTTGAACTCGTCGCTGCGCGGCGTGTGCTTCTGGTGGCAACAGCAGGGCTCGCTGGGCATGATGCCTCCTCATCGCGGTTTTCACACGATGAGATTATACCCCCTAGGGGTATCTGTCAACCGATCGCTACAGCTCGATGAGGTTCTCCCCGTAGATATCCATCATGCAGGCCATGCCGGTCTCCTCGTTGACGAAGAAGATGTAGCCCTCCGCCACGCTCACAGATTTGACCTTGAAATCGGTGAGCACGTTGACCGCCTGGCTGCCGAGCTGCATACGGCAAAGGTGCAGCGAGTTAGACGAGCTCTTGCCGATGATGCCCCAGGAGCTGATGACGGGCTCGTAGATTCCCTCGAAGACGACCTTGTAATCCTCGAGCGTCTCGGTATCCAGCAGATGGAGGTTGTAATCCCCCAGGTCGTTGTACATGATCATGCCGTCGGCAACCGTGACCGAGTCGACCGCATTCTCGGTGAGCTTGGTCAACTCCGACCCATCGTAGTTGGCACGGTACAGGCAGCCGCCGTCATCGTCGTTGCTCCAATACATCCTGCCATCCCAGAACGTGAGGTAGTAGAGCTGCGTGAGGTCGCCCTCGCAACGGATATCGGTCCCATCGAGCGCCATGCTGTAGAGCTTGAGCCCGTCGAGCGAGTTCTTGAAATAGATGCGGCCGTCGACGATGCACATATCCTCGATCGATCCGATGTAGATGTTGGTGTCCTGGCTTCCATCGCACTTCATGCGCCAGATTCCCGAGCTCTTACCTCCCGTGTAGTAGTACACGTAGCCGTCGTAGACGCCGATGTTTCCCGATTGCCGGTCGTTGAGCTTGGTCTTCTCGGAACCGTCGAGGCGCATGCGGTAGAGGCACATGTTGTCGTTGCTGCGATAGTAGAACCACTCGCCGTCCGTCGCCGCCAGCCCGCCGTTCTGATAGTTGCCCTGGAGATTGCCCTGGGTCCCGGTGTTGTCGGGGTCTGCGATTTGCGCACTACCGTTGGTGGGAACAGCGATAGCTTCGAGAGGAGCGGACCCTCCGTCAGGGGAATCGCCCACATCCTGCGGCGCCGTATCTCCCCCGCCTCCTCCCAGAAGCCTGGGGAACAGCACCGCTCCGGCTATCGCGAGCACGGCGAGTGCGGCGATAGCGGGGACCATCCACGCGGGGCGCTTCTTCTCGATGATCACGGTGGTTGGAACGGAAACCTGGGGCTTCGAAGCAGGCGCACCTGTCAGGATGCCCCTCACCTGGGCGTCGAGGTGCTTGATGCTCTGGTCGAGCGGCGTGGAGAGCGCGTCGAGCCAGTGCACGGTGGAGAGGTAGTACTGCATGCCCTCGGTGGGAACGGCCTCGGTCATCTTGAAGGGGATGATCGTCACGCCGTTGCTCACGGCGAGGTTGACCTCGCGGGCAACCTGGACCGAGGCATTCGCGAAGTCGGTGAAGAGCAGCACCATGATCTTGGAGGCCTTGATCGCCTCGTTGATCGACGCCGCCCAGTCGGCGCCCGGCGCTATGTCGCGTGGCGCATACCAGCAGCGGCTGCCCTTGAACTCGAGGTAGGACACGATCGCATCGGCGACCGTCTTGTCCTTGTGCGAGTAGCTGACGAAGACGTCGTGCGCCATGCCGGCCTCCCTGCTAGTTCTGCGTGACCTCGCCCGTAGCGGTGTTGTAGGACATATCCCAGTGCTGGCCATCCCAGTCGAAGTTGACGTTCACGATCTGCACGCCATCCTCTAC
>CAMOLV010000214.1 GCA_946619045.1 uncultured Coriobacteriales bacterium
ACAGAAAGGACCGTCCCTAGTGTTCACCCGGACCGCCCCCGATGCTCGCCCGATCGTTCTCCGCTGCGGCCTCGTGTGCGTTTTCTTCGCGGACGGGCGCGGGTGCGCCGTCAGGTTCGTAAAGCGCATATACACTTGACGGAGCAAACCCCAGGCGAGAAGACCTTCTCGCCGTGAATCCGAAAGGACCCAGATGATCAAGATCATCGCATCCGATATGGACGGAACGCTGCTCGACGAGAACTCCGTCCTTCCGGAGGAGACGTTCCAGCTCATCCACGACCTCCGCGCCAAGGGCGTGTACTTCTGCGCGAGCTCCGGCAGGCGCTACGACGAGCTCTGCGCCATGTTCGAGCCCGTCAAGGACGAGATGGACTTCGTCGCCTGCAACGGCACGCAGGTCTACGCCGACGGCCGCATGCTCGACCGCGAGGTCTTCTCCACCCACTCCGTGCAGCGCCTCTTCGAGGTCTGCGAGGCGTTCGACTGCCTGCACCTCACGCTCTACGATCGCACGCGCACCTTCGTGTTCGATGACATGCAGGTGTTCCCGCGCCATTTCAGGACCATGTTCCCCGAGCAGGTGCGCCTCTACGACCCGCCCGAGCCCAGCGTCAACGTCATCCGCGGCAACGTCTACTGCGACAACGCCGACTACACCCTCGACATGACCATCGCCCTCACGCGCGAGCTCGGCGACAGGCTCTCGTTCATGCCGTCCGACTCCCACTGGATCGACGTCGCGCCCCACGGCGTGTCGAAGGCCTCGGGCATCAAGCAGGTGCTGCGCTACCGCGGCATCAAGCCCGACGACGCCGCGCACTTCGGCGATTCGATGAACGACTACGACATCCTGCGCTACGTGGGCCATCCCTTCGTCATGGGCAACGGCAGCTACGCCGTGAAGCAGATCACGCAGCACGTGATCGGCACCAACGCCGAGCATGCCGTCCAGAAGACCATGCGCGAGATCCTCGAGTCGCTGTAACGGGGGCCATAGGGCGCTCGCGAGCACGTCGAGCGATCGGCGATGCGGACAATTGGCAGATAGTGCCGAATCCGAGGGGTATATCCGCTCGATTCGGCACTTTCTGCATAAAGTGCGCCGCTTGTCTCGCCGTTGGGCCGTCATAAAGTGCGCCGCTTGTCTCGCCGTTGGGCCGTCATAAAGTGCGCCGATAGCCTTGCCCAACAGGCCACTCAAAATGAGCTGCTGATCATGCCGCCGGGCCGCCTGTCAGGCTACCCTCACGACTCCGATCGAGTAAAGCGAGCCGAACTGCTCGGAATAGCGGCAGATCGCATGGAAACCGTTGCGCGGCCGCAGCTTGAGGCGCGGGATCCCATATGCTTCGAGCAATTTGACGAAGCGCTTGCGGTTGCTGACATCCTTCCATCCAAAGCGGATGATCCTCGTGCGCGCCGAGAGATGCGATTCTCGAAGTCTTTCGTCGGCGAGCACCTCGATGGAGCCGCGGCCCTGCGTCATCTCCGGATTCGTATACTTCTCGCGCCCGTCCATCTCGCCGATCACCGTGGTGCCGTCAGGTAGAGACCAGCTGTAATCGACCCTGAACCGTCCCTGCTCTTCGATGGGGTCATCCATCCAGATCTGCAGGGAGGGGAGCAGGAACCCCTCCTCGATCATGACTGCGCGAGCGATCGATTCGCCACCGCTCTCGCTCGAAGCGTCGGCGTGCAGGGCGGCATCGAGGGCTGCCCGCCGCCCGTGGCAATTCGCGGGCCTTGCGAGTATGTACCCGAGAATCCTCTGCCGGCCGATTCGATAACGCCTGAGCCCGGAGTCTGCAATTGCGAGTGCCTGCGGAAACGGCACGCTCCGCATGCAGTCGAAGAGCGTCCGCTCGAGCGAGGTTATGCGGATTCCATCTACGGTAGCGATCTCATCCTCGAGGCCTTTGATGGTATGGCGCCTGATCTGCCCTATGCTGCTCGTCCCGTGGCCGGGGGAGACCGCGATATGGACGATGCCCATATCGGCATATGAAACCGCAAGCCCGAGGAGCAGGGCAGCTGATTGCGCGCAGAAGACCCACCGTGGATGGAGTACGCTGAGTGCGCGCAGGATATGCAGCTGTTTTTCGCCCTTATCGAGATTCGTCCAGTATTCCGGTCGGGCATAGAGCGATTTCATGGGATTGACGAGAACGCCCCTGCCTGCGAGGTCGTGAGCGCGCCTATAGCATTCATCCCCGCGTTTGATGATCGCACAGCGGTGCTGCGACTCGGCCTCATCCATGAGGCATGCGATGCGGAGAGAATTGCGCGTTGCCATCGAGCTACCTCCAGAAGTTCGATAACTATAGTCGTATCTTCCGACAACGCAAGCGTGAATTCGACTATTGGCGATAAGTGCCGAATTGGGTCGTGCTGGCACCTCCTTTTGGCACTATCTGCCAATAGTGCCGCATGCAGAGGGGCTCACCGTACGCGCATGGCGTAGAATTGCGAGAGTTGCATGCCCGGCTTCGAAGAGAGGAACGCCATGTCAGATGTTCTCGAGCGCCTCGTGCGCTATGTCCAGGTCTCGTCCCCGTCCGATCCCGATAACGAGGAGCAGACCCCGTCGAGCGCCTGCCAGCACGACATGGCGCGCCTCATGGGGGAGGAGCTCGCCGCTCTGGGCTGCACCGACATCACCGTCGACGAGCACGCCTATGTGACCGGCACCTTCGCCGCGTCCGCGGGGGCCGAGGACAAGCCCGCGCTCATGCTCTGCGCCCACATGGACACCGCGCCCGACGCGCCCGGCGTGGGCGTGAAGCCGCACGTGGTGC
>CAMOLV010000215.1 GCA_946619045.1 uncultured Coriobacteriales bacterium
GGCAAGGACCGCGCCACGCGCTACCGCCCGCACTTCTTCCCGTTCACCGAGCCCAGCTGCGAGGTCGACGTCTCCTGCGGCGTGTGCGGAGGCAAGGGCTGCCGCTTCTGCAACAACACCGGCTGGATCGAGATCCTGGGCTGCGGCATGGTCGACCCCAACGTCTTCCGCTACTGCGGCATCGACCCCGAGAAGTACACCGGCTTCGCCTTCGGCATCGGCGTCGAGCGCGTCGCGGCGCTTCGCTACGACCTGCCCGACCTGCGCATGCTCATGACCGGCGACATGCGCTTCCTCCGTCAGTTCTAATCCCCCGCGCGAACAGAAAGCGAGAACATCATGCGCGTTTCATATGAGTGGCTCAAAACCATGGTCGACATCCCCGACGACCCCGCCGCCCTCGTCGCCGAGTTCGTGCGCACGGGCACCGAGGTCGAGGCCGTCGAGAAGGTAGGCGCCAACCTCGACAACGTCGTCACCGGCTACGTGCTCGAGGCCGTGCCGCACCCCGATTCCGACCACATGTGGCTCTGCAAGGTCGATGTGGGCAACAGGAACCTCGGCGCCGACGGCAATCCCGAGCCGCTGCAGATCGTCTGCGGCGCCCCCAACATGCGCACCGGCCTCCACGTGGTGGTCGCCATGATCGGCGCCGTGCTGCCGGGCGACTTCAAGATCAAGAAGAGCAAGCTCCGCGGCGTCGAGAGCTGCGGCATGTGCTGCTCGGGCCGCGAGCTCGGCCTTGACAACGACCACACCGGCATCATGGAGCTCCCCGAGGACGCGCCCGTGGGCGTCGACTTCTCCGACTACCGCGGCCTGTCCGATACCGTGATCGACTGCGAGATCACCCCCAACCGTCCCGACTGCCTCTCGATGGTCGGCATGGCCGTCGAGGTGGGCGCCATGCTCGACGAGGACACCCATATCGAGCTGCCCGCCGTGCAGCATGAGGAGGGCCCCGACGCGTCCGAGCTCGTCTCGGTCGAGATCGCCGATCCCGCCCTCTGCAGCCGCTATGTGGCCCGCGTGGTGCGGGGCGTCAAGATCGGCCCCAGCCCCGAGTGGCTCGCCAAGCGCGTGATCGCCGCCGGCAGCCGTCCCATCAACAACGTCGTCGACGTCACCAACTACGTGATGTTCCTCACCGGCCAGCCGCTCCACGCCTTCGATCTGGGCAAGCTCAAGGAGCGCGACGGCAAGCGCAGCATCGTGGTGCGCGCCGCCGCCGACGGCGAGAAGCTCACCACCCTCGACGGCCAGGAGCGTACCCTGACCACCGACATGGCCCTCATCACCGATGGGGGAGAGTACGGCGTGGCGCTCGCGGGCGTCATGGGCGGCGAGAACTCCGAGATCGACGAGAACACCGTGGACGTTCTGCTCGAGAGCGCCTGCTTCGACAAGGGCCACATCAGCCGCACGAGCCGCAACCTCGACCTCATGAGCGAGGCGTCCATCCGCTTCGAGCGCCAGGTCGACGCCGAGGGCTGCGCCGCCGTGGCCGACATCGCCGCCGCCCTCTTCGAGAGCTGCTGCGGCGCCACCGTGTGCCCGGGCGTCGTGGACGTCTACCCCGGCAAGGTCGAGCCCGCCGTCATCGCGCTGCGTCCCGAGCGCGCCCGCGCCCTCATCGGCGCCGACGTGCCCGAGGAGTTCATGGCCCGCTGCCTCACCCGCCTGGGCTGCTCCGTCGAGCAGGGCGACGGCGTCCTCACCGTGACCGCGCCCACCAACCGCCCCGACCTGATCCGCGAGGCCGATCTCATCGAGGAGGTCCTGCGCCTCTGGGGCATGGCCGAGGTCGAGCCCACGCTGCCCGCAGCGCGCAACCACGCCGGCGGCCTCTCCGTCGAGCAGCAGCGCGTCCGCAAGATCGGCGCCACCCTGCGCGCCGCCGGCATGAGCGAGACGAGCACCTACTGCTTCGCGGCTGCCGACGACCTCGCCAAGCTCGGCATGGGCGAGGAGGGCAAGGGCATCCCCGTTGAGATCCTGCGCCCGCTCGTGGCCGACGAGAACCAGATGCGCCGCTCCATGCTGCCCGGTCTTCTCCGCTCGGTCGCCTACAACCTCGACCACGGTGTCTCCAACGTGGCGCTCTACGAGATCGGCCGCGTGTTCTACGCGCACGCCAACAAGAGCCAGCCCGACGAGCCCAGCTTCGTCGCGGGCGTGATGTGCGGCTCCTGGAAGGACGACGAGTGGAACGCCAAGTACCCCAAGCTCGACTTCTTCGATGCCAAGGGCGTCGTCGAGCAGGTGCTCGCCGCTCTGCGCCTCACCAAGATCCGCTTCAAGCCCGCCGATCCCGAGGCGTACGGCTGGCTGCAGCCCGGCCGCTCCGCCGAGGTCCTCGCTGCCGGCGAGGTCATCGGCTGGGTGGGCAACATCCATCCCAACGCGCTCGCCAACTTCGACATCTCGGTGCCCGTCGTGGCATTCGAGCTCTCCGAGGCCGCGCTCCTGCGCCTCGCGCAGCGCGAGCTTCCCTACGTGGACGTCCCCACGCTGCCCGGCGTCTCCGTCGACCTCGCCATCGTGGTCGACGAGTCCGTGACCACCGAGACGCTGCTCCAGCGCATCGGCAGCGCGGGCGGCAAGCTCCTCAAGGACGCCCGCCTCTTCGACGTGTTCCGCGACCCCGTGCGCGTGGGCCTCGGCAAGAAGAGCATGGCCTTCGCCCTGACGTACCGCGCCGACGACCACACCCTCACCTCCGAGGAGGTCGAGGCGGCCCATGCCAAGCTCGTCAAGAAGGTCTGCGCCGCCACCGGCGGAGAGGTGCGCTCGTAGC
>CAMOLV010000216.1 GCA_946619045.1 uncultured Coriobacteriales bacterium
GACCCCGAGCACGTGTGGGTCCCCCAGCAGTTCGACAACCCCGACAACCCCGCCGCGCATATCCTCGAGACGGGCGCGCGCATCCTCTTCGACGTGGACGGCCCCATCGACGGCTTCGTGAGCGGCTTCGGCACCGGCGGCACGCTCTCGGGCGTGGGCAGGGTGCTGCGCACCGCCAACCCCCATATCCAGATCTGGGCGGCGGAACCCGAGGAGGCCGCCATCCTCTCGGGAGGCATGATCGGCACGCATATCCAGATGGGTATCGGCGACGGCCTCATCCCCAAGAACCTCGACACGGCCATCTACGACCGCGTGGTCATCGTCACCGACGACGAGGCGCTCTCCACCGCCCGCCGCCTCGCGTGCGAGGAGGGCCTCATGTGCGGCATCTCGAGCGGCACCAACGTCACGGCGGCGCTGCGCCTCGCGCGCGAGCTCGGTCCTGGCAAGCGCGTGGTCACGATCCTGCCCGACACGGCCGAGCGCTACTTCTCGACCCCGCTCTTCGGCAGGGACTAGCGTGGGCATCTCCAACCGTAGGCTCGTCGTCTTCGATTGGGACGGCACGCTCTGCAACTCGCTGCTGGGCATCACGTCCACCGCGCGCGAGGTCCTGCTCGGCTTCGGCCTCGCCGAGGAGGAGCTCGGCGACCTCACGCGCCTGGTGGGTCCGCCGTTTCCCGAGGCGTATTCCATGGTCTACGGGCTCTCCGCCGCCGACGCTGCCGAGGTGACGCGCCGCTACCGCGAGCGCTACGAGTCGGGCGACGTCTCGATGTGGCCCATCTTCGAAGGCGTGGCAGGGCTGCTCGCGCACCTGCGCGCTGCGGGAAAGCTCGTCGCGATCGCGAGCTCCAAGCGCCATCCGCTCGTCATGCGCCAGATCACCGACAACGGCATCGTCGACGCCTTCGACGCCATCTGCGGCAAGATGAGCGATGGGGGAGACACCAAGGAGGCGGCGATCGTTCGCGCGATCGAGCAGCTGGGCTGCACGCTCGACGACGCCGTGATGGTGGGCGACCGCAACCTCGACGTGTTCGCGGCGGCCGACGTGGGCATTCCCTGCGTGGGCGTGCTCTGGGGCAACACCGCCCCGCGCGAGGAGCTCGAGGATGCGGGGGCAGCGGCCATCGCCGAGACGATCGACGGGCTCGAGCGCATCCTCCTCGCCTGACAATAGGGGACGGTTCTTTTCTGTCATGACAATAGGGGACGGTTCTTTTCTGTCATGACAATTGGGGACACATCTTCGGCGTCTGTTCGCCAGAATTCTGATTCCATTCAAATTGCGAGTAATATCGCAACCACTGAGGGGTAGAACAACCTCACGCGATTGATTCGACGTGAGGAGGCCGGCATGCCAAGGGTTAGACGCCCCATCAGTAGCACTGGGTACTATCACGTGATGATACGCGGGAATTCGCGGCAGATCCTTTTCGAGTCGGATGACGATAGGACAGCTTTTCTCGCCGCTCTCGACCGCGCGCTGGATGAGCCGGGGATGAGGCTGTTGGCATGGTGCCTCATGGACAATCACGTCCATCTTCTTATCGACGATCCCAACGGCATGCTGAGCCAGGCGATGAAGCGTGTCGAGGTCACATATGCCATACGCTACAACCGTAAGGCCGATAGGGTTGGCCATGTGTTCCAGGATCGGTTCCGCAGCATTCCGATCGAATCCGACGAGCAGCTGCTTAAAACCGCGGGCTACATCCACAACAATCCTGTAAAAGCGGACATCTGTCCCGCCGATGAGTATCCGTGGAGCAGCTATTCGGAGTATGTCGGCCATGCGACGCATTGTGATACAAGCACGGTTCTCGAGATGCTTGGTGGCGTAGAGGAGTTCAAATCGTTTGTGGCAGCGTGCCTCGACGAAGCGTATGACCCTTGGTCTGGGAAGCGGCCGACCGGCGACCAGCTTATTGCTTCGGCGTTGGAGCTTCTCGGGGTCGATGACCTCTCATCTGTCAAGGGGTTGCCCATCGACCAGCGTAATCGAGCGCTTATCATATTGCGCGACGGGGGCTTCTCAATTCGCCAGGCTGAGCGCGTCACGGGAATCGGGCGGGGGACAATCGAGCGTGTGTTCCTCTCAGCCCCAAAGTGATGCCGTGCGATAGAAGAACCGTCCCCAACTGTCATGACAGAACAGAACCGTCCCCAACTGTCATGACAGAACAGAACCGTCCCCAACTGTCATGCCGCGCAGCGCATGGAGAAGTTGACAAAAGCTCCGAGGGCAAAAGTGCCGCGCTGCCGTGCGTGCTAAAGTTAAGAACGGTATGTATCCAGCCTATCCTTGGGAGGAACGCGATGGCGCAAGACCTTGCCGCAGTGGCGAAGCAAATCCGTATCGACATCATCGAGGAGACCGCGGCTGCGGGTTCGGGACACCCGGGCGGTTCGCTCTCGTGCGCCGACATCCTCACCGTGCTCTACTTCGACAAGATGAACATCGACCCCGCGAACCCCCGCTGGGCAGACCGCGACCGCCTCGTGCTCTCCAAGGGCCATGCGGCGCCCGCGCTCTATGCGGCGCTCGCCGAGCGCGGCTACTTCCCGCGCGAGGACCTCAAGACGCTCCGCGACATTCACTCGCATCTTCAGGGCCATCCCAACATGAACGACACCCCGGGCGTCGACATGTCCACGGGCTCTCTGGGCCAGGGCCTCTCCGTCGCCAACGGCATGGCGCTTGCCGGCCGACTCGACAACAAGGACTACTGGGTCTACTGCGTCCTCGGCGACGGCGAGATCCCGGAGGGCCAGGTCTGGGAGGCTGCC
>CAMOLV010000217.1 GCA_946619045.1 uncultured Coriobacteriales bacterium
AGCGCCTTGAGCGCCACGCGCATGAGGATCGCGAAGCCGGAGCCGAAGATGAAGTTGAAGCCCCAGAGCAGGGGGCTCAGCGTGTTGGCAACCCCCGGCGCAGCAGCGGCCAAAGCCGACGTGACGCCGCGGATGACTAGGAACGTGATCAGGTAGACGACCAGCACCAGCACTATCTGGATGGAGAGGCGGTCGATGGACTCGCTCACGGGAACCTCGCCCTCGGCCTCGAAGTCCTTGACGGAGAGGCTGCCCGAGACGAACTTGGGGTCCTTGGCGCTGATCTTGCCCTTGCGCGCGAGATAGTTGATGTAGATGACGCCCACGATGCAGGCGCAGAGATAACCCGCGGCGGCGATGGCCACGCCGAAGGAGCGGCCGCCGGCGAATCCCAGGCTCTCGTACGAGGTTCCGATGTTGTTGGCCTGGCCGGGACCCTGCCCGTAGCCCATGGGCAGCAGGATGCCGGACGCGGGGAAGAGGTCGGGCATGATGGTGAGCGCCAGGAGGATGGTGATCCCCAGGCCCACGAAACCCTGGACCATGTAGGTGCTGACCACGATGGCGCCCGACTTCAGGCCGGTCAGGCTGCCGTTGTTGTCGCTTTTCTCGGGAACGCGCAGCGTGAGGGCGATGAAGCCGATTGCGATGCCGTGATAGGTGAGCGTCTCCATGAAGGTCGTGTCGATCTTCACCACGCCGGCGAGCTTGAGGGCCAGCAGCACGAATCCCGCGATGACGGCGGCGGGCACCATGGACTTGCGGATGGCGGGAACCACGCGGCAGAGCGCGTAGGCCGCGAGCAGGGCGACCGAGACGTACCCGAGCTGGATGATGGGGGTCCAGAGCGCGGCGTTGGCAGCTGAGTAATCCATGAACCTCTCCCCTATTTGCCGGCGATGCGATAGACGTAGCGGTATTTGAGCGCGTTGAACGGCAAGTCGCCGCGCACCTCGTAGTGCCCGGCGTCGCCGGCGATGTGCGCGATGAGCGTGTTGCGCAGGAACAGCCCGATGCCCTCGACCTGCTCGAGCTCGATGCGCGCGGGTTCGCCATCCGCGGCGTCGGGCGTGAACGTGGCGTGGCGCGCATACGCCGCAAGCGTGCCTGGAACAGACGAGAGCAGCATGTGGCCCGTATCGTAGTGGTCGAGGGTCACATGATCCGAGAAGAGCATCCGGTCAGGTTCCGCCTCGGCCATGAGCTGCCCGAGCCGCTCGAACTGCCAGGCATCCCACTGCGTGACGGTGGCGAAGCGGCCGCCCTCGAGATAACCCTCGGACGTGTAGCGCGCCGAGCACGTGCAGCCGGGGGCGGTGCAGCGGATGCGCTCGTCGTCGGATGCCAATGTGGAGACTGCCCCGCATTCCGGGCAGATGAACAGCGCGCTCTCCATGCCCAGCGCGAGATGGCTGCCGCTAAAGCGTACCGGCGCCCCCTCGGCGCGGGCGATCTCGTCCTGGCGTGCGTAGGCGTCCTCGTGGAGGTCGCGTTCGATGGCGGAGGCAAGCTCGCCGTCGCTCATCGCAGACATGGCCTCGGCATCGTAGACGTTCACCAAGCGCAGGTGGAGACGGCCTTTGCGCAGGGTGGTCGCCCATCGCGGATGGGTGAGGTAGCCGCCCTCGAAGCGCACGCACACGAGCTTGCCGGCCTTGCGCGCCACCTTGGCGGTCGCAGGCGGGATGGGACCGGTGAGGCCGTTGAACGAGCGGTCACCCTCGGGGAAGAGCGCCACGCTGGCGCCAGCCTTGATGGTCTGGAGCAGCTCCTTCGTGCTGCGCAGGCCCATCTTCCCCTTCTGGATGATGATCGGGCAGAGGTAGCGCATGAGCAGCTTGGTCCAGACACCCAGATGCAGCAGGTTCTCGGTGGCGACGAAGTAACCCTGGTTGCCCATGGCGGCGCCCACGTTGATAGGGTCGAGGTCGAGCACATGGTTGCAGAGCAGCAGGTAGGGCGGCTCGATGCCGGAGAGGTCATCGAAGGTGTAGTTGAACCTGACCTTGCCGAGCAGCCTGGCGAGGGGCGAGGCGAAGCGCCAGAAGCGCTGGTGGCGCGGGCGTGCGTCGAGACGTTCCTTCGCTGTGGGATAGACGTTCGGCATAGGATCTTCTCGGGTCGTAAGGACGGCTCAGCTTACGATTGTTGACTACAGGTATGGTACTACGAACATGGCGTTTGCGCCCTTGTTTGCCCGCAGCGTCCAGGGTGCGCAGAAAATAACATGCACTTTGACGCAACTATTCGGGCCCGCGAAAACGGAGCCCGAATAACCCGCGTGAAGTGTATGTTATTTCTCGCCGAGAAGGGCGTTAGGCAGGCCAGATGTCGCAGTCGGCGATACGCACGAAGTTGCGACCGCCCATCTCGTAGATCTCGAACGTGCCCTTGATGACGACCTGGGTGCCCTCGACCAGGATGGACGTATCGTCGAGCGGACGGTCGATGGTGAAGCCGATGCCGCGCTGGCAGCATTTGGTCGCGTCCTCCACGTAGCAGGAATACGAGCCCACGCCCGTCGAGGTGTCGCATGCGAGCATCATGAGCCCACCGCGCAGAGTAACCGTGGCGCCCTCGTACTGTTTTGGCGTTCTGGTCATGTTGACGACCTCTGCGAAAAGCATCGTGGGACTCATGCCCGTGAGGTCGATCTCGTCGACATGCTCGGCGGGCTCGTTCTCGACGGCCTCCTCGGTCACCTACACCGTCGACGATACTTGGACCGTCGCCAGCGCCGTGGCCGTGAAGGGCGACACCATCATGGCGATCGG
>CAMOLV010000218.1 GCA_946619045.1 uncultured Coriobacteriales bacterium
ATCGACTCGCTCTTCGACTTCCCCTTCGCGGACCAGGGCGGCATCATCGCCTCGGTCATGCGCGGGGAGCGCACGGCCTCCGACTACGTGCGCACCATGGTTGAGGCGGAAGGGGCGTATGGCGCGGCCAACCCGGGCTATGTGGATGCTCCGTTCTACACGAACCACGACATGGGTAGGAGCGCGGGCTACTACGAGGGCGACGACGGCCCCGTGACCAAGATGGCATACGGTTTGAGCCTGCTCATGCCGGGTAACTCCTTCGTCTACTACGGCGAGGAGATCGGCATGGTCGGCTCGGGGAAGGACGAAAACAAGCGCGCCCCCATGCGCTGGAGCGCCGATGCCGCTGCGCCGGGCATGTGCACCGGGCCCTCCGGCATGGATGAGCTGCCGATGAAGTTCCCCTCGCTGGAGGATCAGATGGGGGACGACCTCTCGCTGTGGAGGTGGTTTACCGAGGTCATCCGCGTGAGGAGGGCGTTCCCGGCGATTGCACGCGGAACCACCGAGGCGGTGGACGGCGTCTGCGACGAGGCGGTGGCGGCCTTTATCCGGCGCTGCGATGGCGAGCAGGACGTGCTCGTAGTCATGAACCTCCGCGGCGATCCCGTCGAGAAGGATCTCTCCGGCATTGCCGATAACCTGAAGCTTGCGGCGGTGCTCAATACCGATGAGATGCCCATCTCCTTCGAAGCAGGAATTCTGATCCTGCCTGCATACAGCATCGCCATCCTCACGCCGGAGGCGTAACCGCCGCCGCTCGTGAAACGCCGCTAGGCCTCCTCGTGGGCGAGCGCGATGCGCGATCTGTCTGCAAGGCCGGCATAGTCAGGCCCCATCCAGATGCTCGACTCTCCCGGTGCCAGCACGAGCGGCATGCGGCTGTGGTAGGGCGAGACGGACGCGTTGGGGCTGGTCGTCACTACCGAGAAGCGGTCGTTCTCGAATACTCCCGCGAGCAGGAACACCGCATGCCCCGGCAGGAGAAAGCGCATCTGTGCGCCGCGCCGAGGCGGTTCGTTGGTCCATGACTCGTAGAATGCGCGCACGGGCACCAGGCAACGGCCCTGTGTGATGGGCCCTGCCCAGAGGCCTTTCTCCGAGCGCGCCTGCGCGAGGGCGGTCTCGATGCGCGTGTTGAACACCAGACGCGGGCGTCCTTCCTGCATGGTCTCGAAGCCCCAGGTGAGCTGGGCGGGCTCATACCCGTCCTCGCCCTCGACGATGAGGGGGAGCTGCGTTCCGGGGTAGGCATCGGCTACCGGGACGCTCGGGTCGCGGCGCGGCACGCGTGCGTGCCCTGTGAACTTGAGCTCGCTGATGGCCTTCTCAAGTTCGCTCAACAGAAGCGGCGACATGCGATGGCACATGGCTCTCCCTTTTAGCTGACAGCTCCATTGCTATTGTACCGACGATAAGCCCTGCTATCCAAATTACGCCAGTTGGCGGAACGGGAGGCGCCTATCGTCGGTAAGTCTTTCCAGGTCGTATGCGCTCCTCATACGATGATGCTGCAGGAGATGCGGCGATGGGGGGCGCTGGATGCGCGATTATGGAACCTTGGGCTACTGCGGTGTGGACTGCTCGGCATGCGGCGACCTTCTGTCCGGCGCGTGCCCGGGTTGCCGCAAGAGCGTGTGGCCCGATGGCGATGCCTGCCCGCCCGTTGCGTGCTGCGGCAAACGGGGGATTCCCGTCTGCGGGATGTGCGGGAAGTTCCCCTGTGCCATGATGGCCGACTTCTACGGCGAATCCGAGAGCCACGAGCGTGCAGGCAAGCTCATGCGCGAGGTTTTCGAGGAGACCTTCGGACCAAGGGGGTAGCACGATGCTCGATCATCTGAGGAAGCGGTTCGAAAACCATCCGGAGCTCTGTGCAGGAATGGCGTGGCAGCAGGTCGAAGAGCGCTTGAAGGATAATCCGCAAGCACTTGCTGCGCTTGCACGCATGGAGGAGACGGGCGGGGAGCCTGCGGCGGTTGTTCTGGACGGAGAGCTCCTCATCTGCGATTGTGCGAAGGAAACGCCTGCTGGGCGCAGGAGCCTCTGCTACGACGACGAGGCGCTTCTCAAGCGCAAGAAGAACCCGCCTGCGGGAAGCGCTGTCTCCCAAGCCGCGGCGATGGGCGTCGAGCTGATGGACGAGGGTCTTTATCGCAAGCTGCAGGGCCTCATGGAACTCGATACCAAGACCTCGAGCTGGATCCTCACCCCCGATGACGTGCGCAGGCTGGGTGGAGCGCTCTTCTGCGAGCGCCGCTACGGCAGGACGTTCACCTTCCACAACGGGGCTGACTCGTACTATGGCGTGCGCGGATGGCGCGGCGTGCTGCGCGTGTGAGACCACATTGCGCTACAGGCGTCCGGTCCTCCTCATGGATTATCATGAGAACTATCAATAAAACTTTTATGAGGAGGCTCAGCAAGATGAAGAATCTTGGATTCGGCATGATGAGGCTCCCCGTGCTTTCCGGGCCCACCGATTTCGACTATGAGCAGCTCAACAAGATGGTGGATGCCTTCCTCGATGCCGGCTACACCTACTTCGACACCAGCTTCGTCTACCACAACGGCAGAAGCGAAGAGGCAACCCGCAAGGCGCTCGTGGAGCGCCATCCAAGGGAGAGCTTCACCATCGCCACCAAGTTCCCCACCTTCATGCTGCTGCCGGAGGACAAGATCGAGGAGACCTTCCAGTCCCAGCTTGATAATCTGGGCGTGGACTACATCGATTACTACCTGCTTCACAATATCCAGACCGTCTA
>CAMOLV010000219.1 GCA_946619045.1 uncultured Coriobacteriales bacterium
CGGAGGGCGAAGTCGAGCCTCCCGTGGATGGCGAGGGATACGACAAGCCCCTCACGAAGGTCTCGTTCGTGCTCGATTATTCGCCCAACGTGAACCACACGGGCCTCTACGTTGCCATGCAGAAGGGGTGGTTCGCCGAGGAGGGCATCGAGGTCGAGATCGTGCCCGTGCCCGCCGACGGCTCGGACGCCCTTATCGGAACCGGGGGCGTCGACATGGGCATGACGTACCAGGACTACATCGCCAACAGCCTCGCCTCCGCCAACCCCATGCCCTACACGGCCGTCGCCGCGGTGGTGCAGCACAATACGAGCGGTATCATGAGCCGCGCCGAGGACGGCATCACGAGCGCCAAGGGCATGGAGAACCACACCTACGCAACGTGGGGCATGCCCGTGGAGCAGGCCACCATCAAGCAGATCGTCGAGGCAGACGGGGGAGACTACTCCAAGGTGGAGCTCGTGCCCTATGAGGTCGACGACGAGGTCATGGGCCTGCAGGCCGGCCTCTTCGACACAGTGTGGGTCTACGAGTGGTGGGCGGTCCAGAATGCGAACCTGCAGAATTATGCGGTGAACTACTTCTCCTTCGCCGATATGGATCCTGTCTTCGATTACTACACGCCGGTCATCGCCGTGAACGACGACTTCGCAGCTGCCAATCCCGATGTGGTGAAGGCGTTCCTGCGTGCTGCCAAGCGCGGCTACGAGTTCGCCGCGGAGAACCCCGCCGAGGCGGCGGCGCTGCTCTGCGAGGCCGTTCCCGAGCTCGATCCCGCGCTCATCGATGCGGCGCAGGCCTCGATCTCGCCCGAATACATTGCGGATGCCGCAAGCTGGGGCCAGATCGACCCCGCCCGTTGGAAGCGTTTCTACCAGTGGCTCAACGACGAGGGCCTCGTAGAGAACGCCTTCGATCCCACGCTCGGCTACTCGCTCGACTATCTCTAGGATTCGCGATGGCAGCACCCGTTTTCGAAGCGCAGGACCTCGAGCTCGCCTGGGGCGACCTCAAAGTCGCCGAGGGGATCTCGCTTGCCGTCGGGGCAGGGGAGACCGTGTGCATCGTGGGCCGCAGCGGTTGCGGCAAGAGCACGCTCTTCCATGCGCTGGCCGGTCTGGGGAAGCCCGTCTCGGGACGGGTGCTGCTGCATGGCGAGGACATCACGGGCGTGCCCGGCCGCGTGAGCTACATGCTCCAGAAGGACCTGCTCCTGCCCAGCCGGAGCATCCTCGACAACGCCGCACTGCCGCTCGTGCTGCGCGGGGTGGATAAGCGCGCGGCGCGCGAGAAGGCGCGCGAGCTCTTCGCGACCTTCGGGCTCGAGGGTACGGAGGATCTCTGGCCTGCTCAGCTTTCGGGCGGTATGCGCCAACGCGCGGCGCTTCTGCGCACGTACCTCATGGATAACGATGTGGTGCTGCTGGACGAGCCCTTCTCGGCGCTCGATGCCATCACGCGCGTCGAGCTCAGGCGCTGGTTCGCCAAGATGATCGGCGAGCTGGGCCTCTCGGCGCTCGTCATCACGCACGATGTGGATGAGGCCATCGACCTGGCAAGCAGCGCCTATGTGCTCGACGGCAATCCGCGCAAGGGCGTCGTCACGCACATCTCCGACGAGATCGCCATCGATGCTGCGAATTCCGATGCCGCGCGCGGAAGGATGCTCGAAGCGCTGAGCCTCTCCTAGCCCTGCGAGGACGTTCCCTCGGTGATGGGGGTGGAGAGGGGCGTCTCGGTTTCCAGGGGAATCCGGGATGCCGTATCGCCGGGCGTCACGGGCGTCGACGGCGTCTCGGGGGTCGTCGGCTCGGCTGCGGGAGTCTCTTCGGGCGTGGTCGTCTCGGTCTCGGCGGGAAGCTCGCCGGCAGTCTCGGCGGCATCCGTCGTGCCGGTCTCGGCGGTCTGGGCTTCATCCGCCGCCTTCTCCTCTTCCTCGACGGCCTCGGTCTCCGACGGCGTTGCATAATCCTGCGGTGCCATCACGTATTCGATGACGGGGGCCTGGGTTCCGATGCCCTTGCCCTCGGTGAAGATATCCACACCGACGGAATAGACCCACACGGCAGCGAGACCTGCCGCTGCGGCGATGGCGAGGGCGATGAAGGCATGCTTGACCGTGCGTCCCCTCCTGGGCGTTTGCGCCTGCACCGCGTGTTGGGGCTGGAGCTGTGCGGGATCATCGCTCTGGTGCGATGACTCGATGCTGCGGATGCCCTCGACGGAGCGGTCGATCATGCTGGTGAAGATCTGGCCCGCGATGGTCGCCGCGATGGAGCCCACGGCTGCGCCGATGACCGATCCGAGGATGCCGGTCTGCTTGGCGAGGGCGAATGATGCGGCAGATGCTGCAGCTCCTGCTGCTACCTGCGTAAAGGTAAGGTCCCCGAGCAGGGACCCAGTGGTTTTCTCGTTATCCATGCTGTCACCTCCGTGCTCATGGCTTTTTGCATGAGTACCCATCCTCGCACTCTTTTTGTGCGTCCACAGCAACGTCACACAATCATGACCCCGCATTCACACTTGGCGCTTTTAGCCCGCAGACCGTTCATCAAGTTGTCGTTCGCATTTCATCTTCAGATACCTTGTCGCCCGCACGCCCGATAATGGCTATCCTTAAATGGCAAAGCGTCTGTGGCTCCGAGGCCCCTCATATGAAAGAGAGAATATCCATGAGCGAACGTCTGGTAGGAACCATTTCCCGCGGTATCCGCTGCCCCATCATCCGCGAGGGCGACGACCTGGCCGCCATCGTGTGCGACA
>CAMOLV010000220.1 GCA_946619045.1 uncultured Coriobacteriales bacterium
GACATCATGAAGTGCATCAACACCTTCAAGTCCGATGCCATCATGAACGGCTTCGACGATGCCGCTTGGAACAAGCTCCAGAGCGACCTCGAGGGCTATCGCCTCCAGGAGTTCATCGACATCCACCAGAAGTACCTGGACGCCTACCTCGCCCAGTAAGCTGATCTAAGAGCCGTCCCGTCTCCGGGCGGGGCGGCAGGCACCGCCAGAACGACCCGAAGCACGAAGGAGCATCCGTAGAACATGAGCAACTACACTGACAGCGAGACACTGTATGCAGCCCGCCGCCACGAGGCTCTGTTCAGCGGTAAGATCTCCGACGACGTGCGGCCTGTCTACCATCTTCCCGCCCGTATCGGCTGGATGAACGACCCCAACGGGTTCTCGTTCTATCAGGGGAAGTACCACCTCTTCTACCAGTACTATCCCTACGACAGCAAGTGGGGTCCCATGCACTGGGGCCATGCGGTGAGCACCGATCTCGTGCACTGGGAGCACCTGCCCGCCGCTCTTGCGCCGGACGAGCCTTACGATGACTTCGGGGTCTTCTCGGGAAGCGCGCTCGTGCTGCCCGACGGCCGCCATCTGCTCATGTACACGGGCGTGATGAACGCCGGTAAGAACCCCGACGGCTCCATCGATGGTCGCCAGACCCAGTGCATCGCCTTCGGCGACGGTGTGAACTACGTCAAGTACGAGGGCAACCCCGTCATCGACAGCAGCATGCTCCCCGAGGGCTTCGACCCGCAGAACTTCCGCGACCCCAAGATCTGGCTCGGCAGCGACGGCCTGTTCCACAGCGTCATGGGCGCTTGCAACAAGTACGACCGCGACGAGCTTCCCAGCGGCCGCATCGTGCAGTACAAGAGCCACGATGCGATCCATTGGGAGTTCGAGTGCATCCTCGCCGAGAACCGCGGACGCGTGGGCAGCATGTGGGAGTGCCCCGACACCTTCGAGCTCGACGGCAAGCAGGTTCTGCTGGTGAGTCCGCAGGACATGCTCGCCGAGTCCAACGAGTTCGCAAGCGGCAACGGCACGCTCGCACTCATCGGGCATCTCGACGAGGAGACCGGTGCGCTCGTGGAGGAGTCGATGCAGTCCATCGACTACGGCATCGACTTCTACGCCACGCAGACGATCCTCTCGCCCGACGGCCGCCGCATCATGGTCGCCTGGATGCAGAACTGGGATTCCATCTCGATGGGCGGGCATAGGCCTTGGTTCGGCCAGGTCGTCGTCCCGCGCGAGCTTTCGGTGCGCGACGGCCGCCTCTACCAGTGGCCGGTCCGCGAGCTCGAGAGCGCCCGCAGGAACCGCGTTGCCTACAGCAACGTCGAGGTCGAGGGCGAGACCATGCTCGAAGGCATCTCCGGCCGCAGCGTCGACCTCACGATCGCCGTCCGTCCGTACGATGAGGACGACCCCTACACCGAGTTCACGATCTGGTTCGCGAAGGGCGGGCAGTTCCACTCGTCCATCCGCTTCAGGCCCGCTGAGCTCATGCTCAAGATCAACCGCAAGCACTCCGGCCTGCGCCGCGCCGTGGTGAAGGACCGCAAGTGCCAGCTGCTGTCGTACGACGGCGAGCTGCGCCTCCGCGTCCTCCTCGACCGCTACAGCGCCGAGATCTTCGTGGGCGAGGGCGAGCAGACGCTCACCATGACGGTGCCGACCGACCCCGCACTCGACGGCATCTCCTTCTTCGCCGAAGGCAAGGCCGTCATGGATGTGGAGAAGTTCGACCTAGTTTAGAAATGTCGCCTGCGGCAACGCAGGCGTAGTGGAAGGAGATCAGCAAACATGTCCGAGGTTGTGCTGAAAGATATCAAGAAGGTTTACGAGAACGGGTACGTCGGTACCCACGACGTCAATATCACCATCGCCGATAAGGAGTTCATCGTCCTGGTCGGTCCCTCCGGCTGCGGCAAGTCCACCACCCTGCGCATGGTCGCCGGCCTCGAGGAGATCACCGACGGCGAGCTCTACATCGACGGCAAGCTCATGAACGACGTGGCTCCCAAGGACCGCGACATCGCCATGGTCTTCCAGAGCTACGCTCTCTATCCCCAGATGACCGTGTACCAGAACATGGCCTTCTCGCTCGAGCTGCGCAAGACCCCCAAGGCCGAGATCGACAAGAAGGTCCGCGAGGCCGCCGAGATCCTCGAGATCACCCAGTACCTCGACCGCAAGCCCGGCCAGCTCTCCGGCGGCCAGCGCCAGCGCGTCGCCATCGGCCGCGCCATGGTCCGCGACCCCAAGGTCTTCCTGATGGACGAGCCTCTGTCGAACCTCGACGCCAAGCTCCGCAACCAGATGCGTGCCGAGATCATCAAGCTCCGCCAGCGCATCAACACCACGTTCATCTACGTTACCCACGACCAGACCGAGGCCATGACCCTCGGTGACCGCATCGTCATCATGAAGGACGGCTACGTCAACCAGATCGGCACCCCGGTCGAGGTCTTCAACAAGCCCGTCAACCTGTTCGTGGCCGGCTTCATCGGCATGCCCGTCATGAACTTCTTCGACAACTGCAAGCTGCTCCTCGAGGACGGCGTCTACTACGCCGAGATCCGCGGCGTCAAGTTCAAGCTCTCCGACTTCCAGCAGAAGGCGCTCAAGCTCAACGACCAGAAGCCCTGCGACATCGTCGCCGGCATCCGCCCGCAGCACATCGCCGTGGGCGAGGGCGAGCTCACCGCTGTCGTCGAGGTCTCCGAGATGATGGGCTC
>CAMOLV010000221.1 GCA_946619045.1 uncultured Coriobacteriales bacterium
TGAGCTTCAGCAGGTCCTGGCCCTTGTAGAGGACCTCGCCCGTGATGCGCTCGCCCGGTGCGGTGAGGTTCATGATGACCTTGGTGGTGATGGACTTGCCGCAGCCGGACTCGCCCACGAGGGCCATGCACTGGCCCGGGCGCACGTCGAAGCTGACGTTCTCGACCACGTTCACGTCGCCGTGGTTGGGGAAGGCGATGCAGAGGTTCTTGACCTGCAGCAGCGGCTCCACGTCGTAATCGGGCACGCGTCGGTCGGTGCGGGCGAGCTCGACCTTGCGCAGGGCGCCGAGGCGCTCGGAGAGGGTCTCGGCCTGCACGGCGTAGGCGCGCACGGGGTCGGCCACGAGCAGGTCGGCGGCACGGCGGCTCTCGGAGTTGACGGCCGAGACCGGTGCGGAGGGAGCGGACGCCATGGCGTCGGTGATGCCCTCGGAGAGGATGTTGAGCGCGAGGCAGGTCATCATGATCATGATGCCCGGGAACAGGGCCTGCCACCAGCGGCCGGCAAGGACGCCGTTGCGGGCGTCGGCGAGGATGTTGCCCCAGGTGGGCGTGGGCTCGGCGATGCCTGCGGACAGGAACGTGAGGGATGCCTCGAAGATGATGGCGTCTGCCACGAGGGTCACGGTGAAGACCAGGATGGGCGCGGCGCAGTTGCGCAGCACGTGCTTCAGGAGGATCCAGGGGGCGCGGGCGCCGGAGACGATGACGGCGCGGACGTAGTCCTCACCGTACTCGCTCACGATGTTCGCTCGCACGATGCGCGCGATCTGGGGCATGTACATGAAGCCGATGGCGAAGATGATCGCCGGGACGGACTTGCCGAGGATCGTCACCAGGACGGCGGCCAGCGCGATGCCGGGGACCGACATGATGATGTCGAGGATGCGCATGATGACCTCGGAGATCGACTTGCGCGAAACCGCGGCGGCCGCGCCGACGATGGAGCCGGTCACGAGCGCGAAGCCGACGGCGCCGAAGCCGATGACGAGGGAGATGCGGCCGCCATAGAGGATGCGCGACAGGATGTCGCGGCCCTTATCGTCGGTACCGAAGAGGTGCGCCGCATCGGGAGCCATGCGCGCCATGCCGATCTCGTAGGGATCGTACGGAGCGAGCACGCTCGCGAGAATGGAGAGCAGGACCACGACCACCAGGATCGCGAGGGCGATCTTGGAGGAGGTCTTCATGTTCTTGAGGCCGGAGAGCCTGGGCTTCTTCTCAGCCATGGCCTCGAACTTCTCTGCGTTTTCTTTTCTGGTTGCCATGGTTACACGCTCCTAATCCTGGGGTTGATGAGGAGATAGAGCATGTCGACCACGATGTTGATGATGATGAAGGACAGGGCCACGACGATGACGACGCCCATGACGAGCATAGGCTCGTTGCCGGAGACGCCGTCGAGGATGGCCATGCCCATGCCGGGCAGGTTGAAGATGACCTCGATGACGACGGCGCCGCCCATGAGGTAGCCGATCTTCATGCCGAGCGTGGTGACGGGGGTGATGAGGGCGTTGCGCAGCACGTTCTTGGCGATGATGACGCCCTTGGGGAGGCCGGAGCCCTTGGCGGTGCGCACGTAGTCCTTATCGAGCTCCTCGACCATGGCGGTACGCACGATACGCGTCATCTGGCCGGTGAGGGGCACTGCCAGCGAAACGGCGGGCATGATCATGCGCGCCATGTAGCCGCCGAAGTCCTGGGCGGGGTTGGGCAGCGGGCCGGATGCGGGCAGCATGTGCAGGTAGGACGAGAAGATGAGGATGAGCAGGACTGCCAGCCAGAACGACGGCGTCGCCAGACCGGCAATCGATAGGATTCGTATCAGCTGGTCGGGCCACCCATCGCGGTAGATGGCCGCCAGAATGCCCAAGGTGAACGAGACGATCGTTCCCAGCAGCAGGCCGAAGAAGGTGAGCTGCATGGTGACGGGCAGAGCGGTGGCGATGCGGTCGGCCACGGGACGGCGCTGGGCGCTGTAGGTGCCGAGCTCGCCGTGGAGCAGATCGCCCATGTAGCGGACGTAGCGTACGGGCCAGGGATCGTCCAGGCCGTACTCCTCGTGATACTTCTGGATCGCTTCCGGGGTCGCAGCCTCGCCGAGGGCCTTGTAGGCCGGATCGATGGGCGAGAACGACATCAGGAAGAAGATCAGGAAGCTCACGCCGATTGCCATGATCGGAAGCGCGATGAGGCGCCGACCGACAAGACGCAGAAGGTTGTTCACAATTCCCCCTCTGGTGAAGAATCGACAGTGACAGATAATAACGCCGTTTCGAAGGAGGGCCCGGTCGATGGATATCGGCCGGGCCCCCGAGGTAACGCTTAAAAAGCTAGACGAAGCTCGTCAGCTCCAAACTGCTATGCGGTGACCGTGGCGGTATCGGCGAGCGCGACGCCCGTGGTGCCGATGCCGGAGAAGCCCTCGATGCAGACGCCCGAGGGGCTGGCGCCGGTAGCGGCATCCCAGTAACCCGTGGGGGTGATGACCTGGAGGACAGGATAGAGCACGCAGTTGTCGGCGATGATGTCGAAGACCTCGTTCCAGCTGTTCTGCTGGTCGGCACCGGTCTGGGTGAGAGCGGTGGCCATGAGCTCGTTGACCTTCTTCCACTCGTCGGAGGTGTTCCAAGCGCAGCGGGTCTTCATCCAGATGTTGTCACCGTACCACCAGTTGAGGAGCAGGTCGGTGTCGCCGCCGAAGCAGGACGGATCGCCGGGGGCGATGAGGAT
>CAMOLV010000222.1 GCA_946619045.1 uncultured Coriobacteriales bacterium
CCTGACAATGGGGACGGTTCTCTTTGTCAGGTTTTCCTGACACTGGGGACAGGTTTCGGACGATATCGCCAGGGCAATTCGTCTCACGGCAGGCGCACCGTTCGCGAACGGAGTACACCGTTTATGAACGGAGCAGGTTTTGGGGCCCGATTGTTGCACCATTCGCGAACGGAGTACACCGGTTGCGAATGGTGCAACTAGGATTGGCCCGCTCGGTTCCGTCCCGCCGTCTAGCAGCTCTTCTCGGAATACGACCCTGCCGCATCTTGGCGTACAGCTCGACGTCCGCATGGCAAATAATTACGGTTTATGGAAGATATCGGGTACCGTCAAAAACGGGGGTCGCATTATCAGCTCCCTGACCTGCGCAAACGAGGGGCATGTATTTGCTCTATGGTCAGATGTGCCCCGAAATCTTCCATAAACCGCAAAAACTTGCCACATCGGCGCCGAGCTGTGCTCTTGCGCTTGCGCAGCACGCGGTCTGTGCCGGGAAGTCCGCTCCCAAATGAAGGCGTCCGGCTTGCAGGTTCCCTATCCGGCAAATCACCTGTCCTGCGACAGGTTTCGAGGGTGTGTGCGGCGGTATGCCGATGCATCTCCCCGTAGTACACTTGATGCCTACGGAATCGAGGAGGTGAGGCATATGTCGTTCGACCCTAGGCGCGAGGACTACCAGCGTCTCGGCCTGCGCTTCGCGCGCGACCTCGACGGCAGCGACCCTGCGAGCGCGATGCATGCCTTCTCCACCTTCGGACGCCGCTTCGCGAGCATGCGCGACACGCTCCCGCAGTCGGATGCCGACCGCGCCTTCCATCTGGTGGCGGACGCGGCGGTGCTCGTCGACTACCAGCTGCCGTTCGCGACGGACGAGCAGGTCGGACCCATCGTCGCCCGCGCGCAAAAGATGCTCGACGAGGCCATCGCGCTCGATGCGCGCTGCCATGACGCCGTGCGCATGCGCTTCGCCGGAACCCGTCCGAGCTTCGAGAACAGCTACGATTTCCTGCGCGAAGGCGCTCCCGAGGTGCTCGCATCCTGTCGCGAGAAGGCCAAGGAGGCGGCCTCCGGCGTGACGGGCGAACGCGCTAACCTCGCTGCCGAAATCGCCATGCGCCCCTATTACCGCTGGATGGCGAACCTCGCCGAGAAGGCCCTGATCTGCGGCCGCAACCGCGCGTGCATCAAGCTCGCTCACGAGCTGCTCGAGATCGACCCCGCGGACAGCGCGGACGTGCGCTTCACCTGCTCGCTCGCCTATGCCAAGCTTGAGGACGAGCAGGGCTTCGACGCCTTCGTCGAGAGGAACGCCCAGCTCGAGCGCGGCATCGGCGCCGAGGACGCATGGATGCTCCTCTCGCGCTGCTCGCTCGCCTACAAGCGCCGCGACTTCGAGTCCGCGCGCATGCAGCTGCGCAAGATCGCGGAGAACTACCCGCACGCCATGCTCAACCTCATGGACCAGAAGGAGCTGCCCGAGGGCGTGTTCTCGCGCCTCGCCGTGTCGCCCGGCAGCGAGGACGAGCTCATCCTGGCGATCTCCGAGGGCACGGTGCTTTTGATGGACGGGCGCTACCCGTTCGGCGCATGGGTCGAGCAGGAGGCGCGCTCGATGGCGACCCCGCAGGACCTGCGCGAGCTCGAGCTCGAGAAGCGTGACGAACGATGAAGGCGCGCGAGGAGCTGGTCGCGCGGTTGGCGCAGACGCGCCGCGCCGTGCTGGGCGACCTGTCGGACGCCGCATACGAGGAGCTCAAGCTTGCCGTGCAGGAAGCGCCCGAGAACTTCATCGACACACCGGAGAACCAGGCGTTCTTCCTGGTGAGCAAGGCGATCGATCGGTTCGAGCGCGACTGCCGCGACAACGACCTGCTCGATGACGACGAGTACTACAAGGCGCGCAAGAAGCGCCATGCGCGCATGGCGTCCGACTGCGAGCAGATCCTCGCCATCGACCCGAACTGCCTGGATGCACGCCTGCTCAAGGCGCTGGCATCGGAGGATAACCCCGAGACGCTGCTCGGGATCCTGCTCGACATGGAGGAGCCCGTGGCGGGGGAGGGCGACGCGTGGAACGACGTGCTGCTCCGCCCGAAACTCCGCGTGCGTGCGGCGACGGTGCGCACCTGCATGGAGACGGCGCGCTACAGCATGGCGATCGCCAAAGCGCAGGAGATGTTCGCGCTGGCCCCGAGCGACGCGCTGGGGTGCAGGCATTCCGCCGCGCTCGCATATGCGCGGCTGGAGGACGAGGCGGGGTTCGAGCAGCTCGACGCCCGTTTCGACCATAGGAGCAGCGCGTGGTCGCTGCTCGGCCGCGTGATCCTGAACTTCAAGCTCGGCCGCATGAGCGCCGCCCGGCGCGCGCTTGCCGGGTTCTCGACGCTGGTCGAAGGCGGGGCGTACGCATTCCTCCGCCCGGTGCTCATCGACACGTACATGCCCGACCGCCCCGCGGTTGCGGCTTGCTCCTTCGACGAGGCGATGTTCGCGGTCCACGAGGCCGACCCCATCGTGGTCGATGCGCCGGACATGCCCGCGTGGGCGGAGTCGCAGCCCGATATCGCGAGGGCGGCGCGGACGTATGCTGATAAATACGGCTACGATTGGTAGAGCAGGGCTTTTTTCTGCTATACTCGCTTCGCACGTCCCCATCGTCTAGCGGCTAGGACATCGCCCTTTCAAGGCGGTAACCGGGGTTCGATTCCCCGTGGGGGCGCCACGACTACGA
>CAMOLV010000223.1 GCA_946619045.1 uncultured Coriobacteriales bacterium
GCGCTCATCTGCCGCGATGCCGAGCTTGCGGGCACGCTTGCCGCGCTGCCCAAGCCCCCGCGCATGGTGGTCACCGACTCGCAGGCCTTCGGAAAGGTTGCCAAGATCGTTCCCGCCGACGTGCCGCTCACGTCGTTCTCGATTCTCTTCTCGCGCTACAAGGGCGATCTCGCCACGCAGGTGGCGGGCGCCCGCGCGATCGACGCGCTTACGGATGCGTCGCGCGTGCTCATCTGCGAGGGCTGCACGCACCATCGCCAGTGCGAGGACATCGGCACCGTCAAGATGCCCCGATGGGTGCGCGAGCATACCGGCGTGGAGCCTGCGTTCGAGTTCACCTCGGGCGGCGATTTCCCGCTGGACCTCACGCCCTACGACCTGGTCATCCACTGCGGCGGTTGCACGCTGGGAGCCCGGGCCATGCGCGGCCGTGTGGCCCGTGCCGCCGAGCAGGGCGTTCCCATCACCAACTACGGCGTGGCCATCGCGCACATGCACGGCATCTTGCCGCGCGTCATCGCGCCGTTCGGCCTGTAGCGGCTGTGCCGCCGAGAGCCGGGGGAGTACGCTAAGCAGGTACGGCTTGCTTCGAGGAGGTTACCCATGACGAATTCGCGTTGGTACAAGGACGCGGTCTTCTATCAGATCTGGCCGCGGAGCTTCAAGGACGGCAACGGAGACGGCATCGGCGACCTTTGGGGCGTGCTGGAGAAGCTCGACTACATCGCCAGCCTGGGCGTGACGGGCATCTGGTTCAGCCCGCTCTACCCCTCGCCCAACGCGGACTACGGCTACGACATCGCCGACTACCGCTCCATCAATCCCGAGTACGGCGACCTTGATGTGTTCAAGCAGGTGCTCGACGGCGCCCACGAGCGCGGTATGCGCGTGATCATAGACCTCGTGGTGAACCATACCTCCGTTGAGCATCCCTGGTTCAAGGAGAGCCGCGCCAGCAAGGACAGCCCCTATCACGACTACTACATCTGGCGCACGGGCGGGCACGACCACGACGGCAACCCCACGCCGCCCAACAACTGGGACAGCCTCTTCGAGGGCCGCGCCTGGGAGTACGAACCCGCCATCGATGAGTGGTACCTGCACGTCTTCGCCAAGGGCCAGCCCGACCTCAACATGGACAACCCCGCCGTGCGAGCTGAGGTCGAGGGCATCATGCGCTTCTGGCTCGATATGGGCGTCGACGGTTTCCGCGAGGATGTCATCACCTATATCAGCAAGGTGCCCGGCCTGCCCAACGATTACCTCATGGTGCCCGGCGCGCGCGGCATGCGCTACTACGACAACGGCCCGCGCCTGCGCGAGTACCTCACGCAGTTCCGCAAGGTGCTTGCCGGCTACGACTGCATGGCGGTGGGCGAGGCGCCCATGATCACGCCGCACAAGGCGCTGCCCTTCATCGAGGAGGGACCCGAGCAGACGCTCGACATGATGTTCAACTTCGAGCACATGGGCGCCGACTGCCTGTTCACCGACTACGTGCCCATGCCGTTCTCGCTCAAGCGCTACAAGGACGCGCTCACCCGCTGGCAGCGCGAGCTCGATGGCCGTGCGTGGAACGCCCTCTACATCGAGAACCACGACCATCCGCGCATCGTGAGCCGCTACGGCAGCGAGAAGTACCGCGAGAAGAGCGCCATGTCGCTCGCGGCGAGCTACCTCTTCCTCAAAGGCACGCCGTTCATCTATCAGGGCCAGGAGATCGGCATGGTCAACACGCGCTTCTCGACCATCGACGAGGTGCCCGACGTGTCGGCGAAGAACCAGTATGCCAACCGCATCGCCGCAGGCGACAGCCCCGAGAAGGCCATGGTCCTCATCAACCGCGGCGCCCGCGACCATGCGCGCACGCCCGTGCAGTGGAGCGGCGAGGCGCACGGCGGCTTCTGCCCTGCGGATGTCGAGCCGTGGTTCGCCGAGAACCCCAACTACCCCCAGATCAACGTCGACCGCGATGAGGGCGATCCGCACTCCGTGCTCAACTTCTACCGCAAGGCCGTGATTCTGCGGCGCTCGCTTCCCGTTGTGCGCGACGGGTCGTATCGCGAGTTCAAGCGCGCGAGCGAGAACCTCTACTTCTACGTGCGCGAGAACGAGGACGAGAAGCTCCTCGTGATGTGCGGCTTCACCGACAAGCAGATGCTCTTCCGCATGCCGCTCGGTTTCGAGCTCGAGAAGGGCGAGCTCGTGCTGTCCAACTACGAGGACGCTCCAGGCGTCCGCCATGACGGCTTCTACGAGTTCCGCCCCTACGAGTGCCGCGTGTACCGGTTCGGCGCCGATCCCACGAAGGGCCATCTCGCAGAGCTCCTCAAGGCGCAGCAGGGCGAGGCCGATGCTGTCTCGATGTACGAGGCGCTCGCCAAGGCCGTCGAGGCGGCCCATCCCGAAGATGCCGAGGCGTTCAGGAGGCTCGCCGGCGATGAGGCGCGCCACGAGAGCGTGTTCGCCGAGCTGACGGGCTGTGCGGTCAAGCCCAACATGACCAAGGCCATCGCGCTTCCCGCGCTGCTCAAGGCGCTGGGGCGCGAGCACACCTATCCGCTGATCGCCCAGGGCGAGTACGATGCTGCGAGGAAGTACGAGCACCTGGTAGGGGAGTTCCCGCAGGTCGCAGCCGTGCGCGACGATGAAACGGCCCACGGCGACGCGGTGCTGGCCCTTCTAAGCTGAGATTTCCTGACAGTGGGGACGGTTCCGTTTGTCAGG
>CAMOLV010000224.1 GCA_946619045.1 uncultured Coriobacteriales bacterium
TGATGGGCGGCTTCGGCGGCTCCAACAAGAACATCGGCATCGGCTGCGCCGACGCACGCATCGGCAAGAAGTGGATCCATACCCGCGAGGGCGAGGGCCAGTGGAGCGTCGACCAGGAAGAGCTCATGGAGAAGATCTCCGAGTCCACCAAGGCGACGATCGACTTCTTCGGCAAGCACGTGACCTACGTGAACGTCATGCGCAACATGAGCGTCTCGTGCGACTGCGAGGGCGTCGCCGCCCAGCCCGTCGTGACCCCCAACGTGGGCATCCTCGCCTCCACCGACATCGTCGCCATCGACACCGCGTGCGTCGACCTGGTCTTCGCCATGACCGATGCCGGCCTCGTGGATAACCACGACCTCGTCGAGCGCATGCTCAGCCGCCACAGCATGCGCCAGCTCTCCTACATGCACGAGCTCGGCATGGGCAACTGGAACTACATCCTCATCGACCTCGACAACGACGGCGCGCGCATCAGCCTGGCCGACGCCGTCGCGCATGCGGTCCCGTTCGAAGGGTAGGCCCCGCACATGATCGAAATCCTCATCTGGGCTGCGCTGATTCCCTCGATCATCCTGATGCTCCTCGTCCTCAAGCAGGACAAGATCGAGAGCGAGCCGGCGGGGCTTCTCGTCAAGCTCTTCATTTTCGGCGCGCTGATCTGCCTGCCGGCGGGCATTCTCGAGAGCGTCGGCGAGGCGGCGATCATGGGCGCGACCCGCGATGCCGACATGCAGGCGCTCCTGATGTTCCTCATCTGCGTCCCGCTGGCCGAGGAGGGCCTCAAGTACCTCGCGCTCCGCTTTGGAACGTGGAAGAACCCGGCGTTCAACTTCACCTTCGACGCCATCGTGTATGCCGTGGTCGTGTCGCTGGGCTTCGCCACGCTCGAGAACGTGCTCTACGTGATGAACTACATGAGCCTCCAGGTGGCCATCGTGCGCGGCATCATGTCGGTGCCCCTGCACTGCACCTGCGGCGTGTTCATGGGCTACTTCTACGGCATGGCGCGCAACTACCACGCCCATGGGAACCGTGCCATGAGCACGCTCGACAGCGTGCTCGCGCTCGTCGTGCCGCTGCTCATCCACGGCCTCTACGACTTCGCGCTCTCGGTCGAGTCCGAGACGATCTCGCTCGGCGGCCTTGCGTTCACCGCCATCGTGTTCGTCCTCGCCATCACCCAGGTGCGCTGGTCATCCAAGCAGGACACCTACATCATCGGCACCGATGTGCCCGTCCAGCCGCATCAGATGCCCCAGCAGAACGGCTCGAACCAGCAATTCAGGCAGTAAGGGCATCGCCCGTCAGCCAGCACCGCCCGAACGTCGAACCGCGACCTTCGTGACAGTCCCATGACTATCGTGAAGGTCGCGGTTTTCTCATGCCTGTTCGCCTCGACTATCGCGAGAGTCCCACGACCATCGCGATAGTCGCATCGAAGATGTCACACTTTGCTGCTGTTGGGCGAACATCCTACTCCAAGTTGGCATGGCGCGTCATGAGCTCGGCGTTCTTCTCGGGTGACGAGCCCGCTATGTGGATGATGATCGCATCGCCCACGATCAGAACGCCCTGCTCGAAGGTGTTGCCGCCCAGCTGGACGCTCTTGATGCCGCTGTCGGGAAGCTTCGCGGTATACGCCTCGAGATGGACGATATGGTCGGCCAGCTTGCCGAGCGGCGAGTCGGGGCGTGTGGTGATGAGCGCGATGTCGGCGCCCACCTTCTTAGCCTTCTCGGCCATCACCACGAGCGTCGCGGTGGATCCGGAGCCGCTTGCGATGAGCAGCAGATCGCCGGGCTGGATGGCGGGCGTGACCGTCTCCCCCACCACATAGGCGTCGAACCCGAAGTGCATGAGGCGCATCGCGAACCCGCGGATCGCCAGAAGCGAGCGCCCCGCCGCGGCCACGAACACGCGGTTCGCGGCGAGCACGCGGCGCTCGAGCTCGTCGAGCTGCGCCTCATCGAGAGCCTCGAAGGTGCGGGAGAGCTCATCGGTGATATCGGAGAGGATCTCCTTGATCTGCATCTAGTCGAGCGCCTCCTCCATATCGATGACGGCCTTGCGGATATCGGGGGCTCCGTAGAGCGCGGCGCCGGCAACGATGATGCCGGGCCTCAGCGCCACGTAGTCGGCGATGGTCTCCTGCTTCACGCCGCCCGCGACAACCGCCTTGGACGGATCGATGGCGGAGACGAGCTCGCGCAGGTCGCCGAGCGGCGTACGCCCGAGCTTCTGCACGTCGAACGCGGTGTGCACCGCAACATAGTCCGCACCGAGCTCCACCAGCTCGCGGCTGCGGGCGGGGATATCGGTCACGTTCATGAGGTCGACCATGACCTTGCGGCCGTAGGCGTGCGCGGTCTCGATGACCTCGGTGATGGTAGCGTTATCGGAGACCGCCATCACGGTCACGATGTCGGCGCCCGCCTTGCAGAGGTACAGGCACTCCAGCGCGCCGCCATCCATGATCTTGGAATCTGCGAGCACGCACATGTGCGGGTACGCGTCCTTCACAGCCTTCACGGCATGGCATCCGTCGAGCATGATGACGGGCGTGCCGACCTCGAAGATATCGATGACGTCGTGAATCCTGCCTGCAACTTCGAGCAGGTGCCCGGTATCCCCGTCGTCCATGGCGATCTGGAGCCTCATGGTCGTTCCCTCTCTCTTTTCTGGGACGAAGGGGACAGGTCATTCGCTGTCCCA
>CAMOLV010000225.1 GCA_946619045.1 uncultured Coriobacteriales bacterium
AGGCGACCTCGCAGCTCATGCGCGATTTCGGCTCCATCCAGAGCCCGCAGAACGCATTCCTTCTGAACCTCGGCCTCGAGAGCCTGCACGTGCGCATGCCGCGCCACTGCGCCAACGGCCTCGCCATGGCCAAGTTCCTCGCCGACCATCCCAAGGTCGAGTGGGTGCGCTATCCGGGCCTTCCCGGCGACGCCTCCTACGAGCTCGCTCAGAAGTACCTGCCCAACGGCACCTGCGGCGTCGTCTCGTTCGGCGTTGCGGGCGGCCGTGCGGCTGCCGAGCGCTTCATGGCCGGCCTCAAGATCGCCGCGATCGAGACGCACGTGGCCGATGCCCGCACCTGCTGCCTGCATCCGGCGAGCTCGACGCATCGCCAGATGAACGATGAGGAGCTCCTGGCAGCCGGCGTTGCGCCCAACATGGTGCGCCTCTCGTGCGGCCTCGAGGGTACGGAAGATCTTATCGGCGATGTGGAGCAGGCGCTGGAGCGTGCCTAGGGGTTATTCCTCGTCCTCGGGCTTCTCGACGGGGAGGAGGTTCTCCTCCCCGAGCCTGATGTAGACGCGGTTGATGAAGTCCATGGGAGCCTCGCCCATGGCGGCGCAGAACAGATACGACTCGATGAACGGAAGCTGGCGTTGGCCGGCTTCCGTTTTGCTGATCGTCGACTGGGAATACCCGGTGAGCGCGGCAACGTCCTCCTGCGTGAGCAGGTGTTCGCGCCTGACGGCGGTCAGCACTTCCCCGACGATTTTGTTGCGCACGATGTCCATGCGAATGAATTTATGCTAATTGCATAATTATTCCAAATTAGAATATTAAGTAAATTCGAGTCAGTAAGTGCTTTGTTTTTTTATAACGATTCAATTCGTTAATTAGCTGCACAAATAAGTGCAGCACAACAACCTAAAGCGAAGCTAAATCTGTCGAGTTTGTGCCATGTCGCTTGCCGCTCGTGGATGACGCGTCGTTTCTTCTCGAAAGGGGTACATTCCAACGTGTACGGAGCTTTGCGCATCACGCGCATCGCAAGGAGGTGGAACATGGAATCCAACAATACCGATTACCCGCTGAACCCGCCCGAGCATCTGCAGGGTTCCCCTACGGAGACGCCCGCGCTCCAGCCGACCGAGGCGAAGCCCGCCGATCCCACGCTGGTCCAACCCGAGCGCGCGGCGGCACAGCCCGCCCAAGCGCCCACGCCCATGGCTGCCGGGAGCACGCTCGCCCGTCCCCAGGTCGCGCCGCAGCCGACGGCATACGCCCCCCAGCCCTCCGCCTATCAGCCCCAGGCGGGCTATAGCGCGCAGCAGGCGTACCAGGCGCAGGCGGGCTATAGCGCGCAGCAGGCGTACCAGGCCTATCGAAACCAGGCGGCGTACAATCCTCCCGCTGCGGTCCCGACGGCCGCACCCGCTCCCGCGCCGGTGCGCACCAAGACCATCGGTCGCGGCAGGTCCCTGCTCTGGGGAATCATCGGCGGCGCGATCGGAGCCGCTGCGGTGGTCTGCGGGCTCTTCTTCACAGGCGTCCTGAACCCCGCCCAGAGCGTGTCCACGGGTGCCAAACGCTCCAACCAGCCCATCACGATCACCGCGTCCGATACCGACACCTCGGTTGCCAAGGCCGTCGCCGCCAAAGCGCTCCCGTCCGTCGTCACCGTGAGCTGCACGCTCTCGAACGGCGTGAGCACCGGATCTGGCGTCATCCTCGACGCTGACGGCAACATCATCACCAACAACCACGTGGTCGACGGCGCCAAGTCCGTCACGGTCACGATCGAAGGCGTCTCCTACGATGCCTACGTGGTGGGCACCGATGCCTCGAGCGACATCGCCGTGCTCCGCGCCGAGATCGGCGACGCACTGATCACGCCCATCGAGGTCGGCGACTCCTCGGCGCTCGCGCCCGGCGACTGGGTCATGACCGTCGGCAGCCCCTTCGGCCTCGACTCGTCCGTCTCGTCGGGCATCGTGAGCTCCCTCTCGAGGAGCGAGCTCATGTACGGCTCGTCGGGCAACACGCTCTACACCAACCTCATCCAGGTCGACGCGGCCATCAACCCCGGCAACTCGGGCGGCGCCCTCGTCGACGAGCAGGGCAAGCTCGTGGGCATCTGCACGCTCTTCTCGTCCGACACCCAGTCGTTCGCCGGCATCGGCTTCGCGATCCCCGGCAACTATGCGGTCGAGATCGCGCAGATGATCATCAACGGCGAGCAGGTCACGCACGCCTACATCGGCCTCTCGATGATGACGGTCAACGCGCAGAACGCGGCCGCCAACAACCTTTCGGTCGACTCCGGCGCCTATGTGGCCGAGGTCCCCGAGGACGGTCCCGCCGCAGCTGCCGGCATCCAGGTGGGCGACATCGTGGTCGACATCGCAGGCGACAAGATCGACTCCGCGGATGCTGCGGTGCTCGCCATCCGCAGCCACAGCATCGGCGAGACGGTCAAGGTCACCGTCGTGCGCGGCGACGAGCGCCTGACCTTCGACGTGACGCTCGGATCCGACGAGAAGCTCCAGGAGCTCCAGGCCCAGCAGCTCGAGCAGCAGCAGCGCGAGCAGGAGCAGCAGCAGGACTTCTGGAACATCGACACGATGGATAACGGCGAGGGAGAGGGCATCTCGTACGAGGACCTCTACAACCAGTGGCTCGAGGAGCTCTTCGGCGAGCAGAACGGCCAGAACCAGTACGGCCGTCCCTAGC
>CAMOLV010000226.1 GCA_946619045.1 uncultured Coriobacteriales bacterium
TCCTTGATGTCCCAGCCCGTCGTGTTCACCGAGAGGTTGTAGCTGTCGCAGTCGTTCCAGCGGCCCTGCCCCATGATCTCGCGGGTCTTGGCGCGGTTCTTATCGATGCGCTTGATGTTGTGCTCGACCTGCTTGCGCGTGAGCTGCTCGCCCTCCGGCGCGCGGTCCATGCAGCGCTGGATCCTCGCCTCCATGCTGGCGCAGACGAAGATCTTGAAGGGATGCTGGTCCTCGAGGAACACGTCGGCATTGCGGCCGACGATGATGCAGTCGCGGCCGGCGTCGACGATGCCGTCCATGACCTTGCGCTGAGCCTGGATGAGCTCGATCTGGGGAGGCTGCATCGCGGCGGAGATGGCGAACGTGTGGCCGAAGGCGTAGGGCATCGCCGTCCACGGCTGGCCCTCGAGCGTGGACTCCACATAGTCCTCGTCGAGCTCGTCCATATGGGCGATGGCGGCGATGATCTCGCGGTCGTAGTAGTCGAAACCGGTCGCGTCGGCCAGGCGCTTGCCCAGCTCGCGTCCGCCGCTTCCGAACTCACGGCTGATGGTGATGATCCTCATGATCCCGTACCCCTTTCGCCGACTCTGCAGCTATGGTACCCGAGCAGAGCCGACAGATGCGGAGGTATCATCCAAACGTAACGTCGGACAGCGACGACGGGTCCGGAGCTTCCCCTCTATGCGCGCGGCTTGCCCCAGAAGAAGAGCGCCACGGTGCCCGGGCCGGTATGCGTGCCGATGGTGGCGCCGATGGGATAGTACTCGACCTCGCCGTTCATCTGCGGATACGCTGCCTCGATCTTCTCGCCCAGCGTACGAGCGTCGTCCAGGCATTCGGAGTTGCTGATGAACACCTTGCCGCCATAGCCCGCACCGCCCTGCACGAGCTGACCCATGAGCTCCAGCGTGCGTGCGATTGCCTTGTGCTTGGTGCGGATCTTCTCCTTCACGGCAAGCGACCCGTCGGGTTCGACGTCCATCACGGGGCAGATGTTCAGCAGGCCGCCGAAGAAGCCCGCTGCTTTGGAGATGCGCCCGCCGCGGATGAAGAAGGTGAGGTCGGTCGAGAAGAACCAGTGCTGGACCTCGAGCTTGTGCTCCTCGGCCCAGTCGGCGAGCTCGCGGATGCCCATGCCCTCGTCGCGGAGATCCGCCATGCGGTCGACGAGCAGGCCGTAGCCGGACGATGCGGCAAGCGAGTCCACCACGATGATCGTGCGCTCGGGGAACTCCGCGGCAAGCGTGTCGCGCGCCACGCACGCGGAGGCGTACGTGCCCGAGATGCCCGACGAGAGGGTCACGTGGATAATGTCCCTGCCCTGCTCGAGCGTCGGACGCCACGCATCCATGTACTCTCCCGCGCTCACCTGGCTCGTCTTGGCCTCGGCGCCCGCGAGCATCTTGGCGTAGAGGTCGGCCGGCGCATGCGTTGCGCCGTAATCGTCCTTGCAGGGCTCGCCCGCAAGCTCGTAGTTGAAGTAAACGCACGCGATGTTGCGACGCGCATGCCACTCCTCGCTCATATCGCAGGTCGAGCAGCAGCTGAGAACGTAATCGGACATGGCAGCCCCCTTAGGTGGGTGATTTCAACCCCACCATGATAGTCCCCTCACATTTGACAACAGTTTAAATGTGATAGTTGATACGAATCGCCCACGTTACAGCGCACGGTCGATGAAGGCCTCGGCGTTGGCGTAGAAGATCTTCTCGGCCAGCTGCTCGCCGAACGACCGGGCGAAGGCCGCGCGGACGGACGGGATCGACTGCACGCCCTCGAATCCCTCGAGGAAGTCGTTGTAGCAGCCGTCGATATCGCCGCCCATCGCGAGCACATCCTCTCCGCCCGCCTCGAGGATGGCGTCGGCATGGCGCAGCAGGGCATCGATCTCGGTGCCCTCCCCCAGGAACGGACGGTAGAAGTTGAGGCCGATGAGGCCGCGGCGGCGGACAAGCTCGTCGATCTGCCAGCGCTCGAGGTTGCGGGGCATGTTGCAGACGGAGCGCACGTCGGAGTGCGATGCCATGATGGGCGCGTCGGTCATGGAGAAGAGATCGTCGGAGCCGGCGTCGGAGAGGTGGCTGATGTCCATCACCACGCCCTGGGACACGAGCTCGCGCACGAGCGCGCGACCGCGCTCGGTGAGGCCGCGGCGCTGGTCGCAGTCGGCGCCGCACGCATAGATGTTGTCGTAGTTCCACGCGAGCATGCAGAAGCGGAAGCCGCGGTCATAGAGCTCGTCCACATGGCCGCCCATGACGGACACGTCCTCGATGGAGAGGAACGCCGCCGCCCTGCCCTCGTCGTGGGCAGCGTGCATCTCGGCAGCGCTGGTCACGAGCGCGATGCGGTCCTCTTGGGCGGAGAGATAGGCGCGCGCCTGATCGTAGACCTGCTCGAAGCGGGCATCCCGGGAGGATTCGGGCGTCTCTGCGACATCGTCGAAGATCGCGAAGATCTGCGTGTAGCGGTCGGCGAATGCCGAGACGCGCTCGAGGTCGACGTTGAGGTTGTTGCGCAGGAGCGTCTCGCGCGCGGGATCCATCAGGGTGAGCGTGTCCGCATGGCAGTCGAAGTAGTTCATGTAGCGCCTTTCGCAGCAGGCCCTCCATCCGGGACCTGCAATTGGGGACGGTTCCTTTTTGCAGGTTTTCCTGCAATTGGGGACAGGTTGACCTGACAGTGGGGACGGTTC
>CAMOLV010000227.1 GCA_946619045.1 uncultured Coriobacteriales bacterium
GTCGAGTACATCAACCTCTCGTTCGGCAACCTCTTCGGCACCGGCGTGCCCACCGTCATCGGCAACCGCCTCGGCGCTGGCGACATCGAGGGCGCCAAGCACGCCTTCAGCCAGGGCTTCTGGATGACCGTCTACTTCGCGATCGTCGTGGGCATCGTCTTCCTCGTCTTCCCCGAGCCGCTCGCCATCTTCTTCGGCGCCACCGAGGACATCCTCGTCGACTCCGTGATCGGCATCCGCGCCTTCGGCATCTTCCTGCCCTTCACCATCATCGGCCAGATGATCGCCGCCGTCCTGCGAGTCGACGAGAAGCCGCAGCAGTCCGCCAACCTCATGACCGTCTCCGCCGTCATCGCCATCGCGTGGCTCGCCCTCTCCGTGCTCGTGCTCAACATGAGCACCCTCGGCGCCGGCATCTACTACGGCCTCACCATCGGCATCTGGGCCGTCGGCCTCCTGTACTACGTGGGCGACAAGTCCACCCTCAAGATCCTCACCAAGGACATGGCTCCCGACTTCGCCGTGTGGGGCGAGATCTTCAAGATCGGCTTCCCGTTCTTCGTGACCCAGATCGGCACCTTCATCTACAACGTCGTCGCTGCCAACGCCATCGGCGCCGTCTCTGGCGAGAACGCCTCCCTTTACATCGGCGCGTTCGGCGTCATCTCCGGCTACATCGTCTACATCCTCATGATGTTCGCGAACGTCCTCACCTATGGCATGCAGCCCATCGTGTCCGTCAACAACGGTGCCAAGAAGAACGACCGCATCAAGGAAGTCCTCAACTACTCCACCATCGCCCTGCTCATCATCATCACCGTGCTCGCCGCGCTGGTGTGGGTCTTCGCCACCCCCATCGCCAACTTCTTCGACGGCGGCGACGCCGTCCTCACCGAGGCTGTCGTCGAGGCGCTCCACATCTTCATCCTGGTTGCCGCTCTCGGCTTCCTGGGCACGCACGTGAGCTCCTACCTGCAGTGCATCGAGAAGATCGTGCCCGCCACCATCGTCTCGCTGCTCCGCTACGTCATCCTGGCCAGCCCGCTCATGGTGCTCGTGGGCAACGCCTTCGGCAACATCACCGGCGTCTGGTTCGGCCTGCTCGCCGCCGACGTCCTCACCGGCGTCATCTGCCTCATCATCGTCGCACGCGAGAACAAGCGTCTCTCCGCCGCTGCCTAAAACCCTGGGTTTATCGGAAGCCTGCAGCCTTTGAGCTGCAGGCTTCTCCATTATTCATCGATTGGAGTGCATCATGTTCGCAGATCTCGTCATCAAGTCCGATGCCGTGTTCACCGGCGACGGAAGCCTTCCCTTCAAGGGCGGCGTTGCCATCAAGGGCGACACCATCGTCACCTGCGGCAACGACCTGCACCTTGCGCCGTTCATCGGCCCCGACACCCAGGTGCGCGACTATGGCGACAAGCTCGTGATGCCCGGCATCATCGACTCCCACACGCACTTCGCGCAGGGCTCGATGACCACCGACCCCGACTTCTGCGTGAACCTCATCGACTGCACCAGCTTCGAGCAGGCCATGGAGCGCGTGAAGGCGTTCGCCGACTCCCACCCCGACAACGAGTGGATCACCGGCGTGCAGGTCATCCAGTTCCAGTGGGCAGTCCCCGAGATGCCCACGGCCGCGATGATCGACGAGTGGATCAGCGACCGCCCCGTCTTCCTGGCCCAGGTCGACATGCATACCTTCTCGGCCAACACCTGCGCCATAAACAAGGTGGGCGTCACGCGCGACACGCCCGACCCCGCGGGCGGCAAGATCCTGAAGGACGAGAACGGCGAGATCACGGGCGTGTTCTCCAACAACGCCGGCTCGCTCTTCCTCGAGCAGATCTTCGCGCCGCCCCTGGAGGTCGCCGAGGACTCGTTCGAGAAGACCGCGCGCTATGCCAACAGCCTGGGCATCACCTCCGTGGGCGTGGTGAACCCCACGTTCGTCTCGTTCGCGAACCCCTATGCGGTCTTCGCCGACATGAACCGCGCCGGCCGCTTCCCGCTGCGCGCGTTCATGTACACCGACCTCTTCGAGCTCGAGACCATGTCGCTCGACGAGATCCGCGCCAAGTACGACTTCCCCGGCTCCACCATCGAGTGGAACGGCTTCAAGCAGTTCATCGACGGCGTGTGCTCCGACCACACCGCCTGGATGCTCGAGCCCTACAGCAACAAGCCCGAGACCTGCGGCGAGCCTGCCGAAGAGCCCGAGCGCGTGCGTAAGAACATGCTCAAGGCCATGGAGCTCGGCCAGGCCGTGCGCATCCACGCCATCGGCGACCGCGCCATCCGCACCATCCTCGACAACTTCGAGGAGGGCGAGAAGCTCTACGGCAAGCAGGGCCTGCGCCACTCCATCGAGCACAACGAGACCGTGCAGCCCGAGGACCTGCCGCGCTATGCCGCGCTGGGCGTCTCGCCGGCGTTCCAGCCCTGGCACATGCTGCTCGACATGGCCGACCTCGCCAAGGACGACGCCGTGGGTCCCGAGCGCGCCGCTCTGAGCTGGCCGCTCCGCTCGATGATTAACTCCGGCGCCAACATCCACCTGGGCTCCGACTTCCCCGTGGTGGGCATCGAGCCCTGCGAGGAGATCTACGGCGCCGTGTACCGCATGCTCGAGGACGGCTCCAACCCCGAGGGCTGGTTCCCCGAGGAGCGCATCACCATGGCCGAGGC
>CAMOLV010000228.1 GCA_946619045.1 uncultured Coriobacteriales bacterium
TGGTGGGGGCGGTGGGACTCGAACCCACAATCCTTGCGGCCTCGGTTTTTAAGACCGATGCGTATGCCAATTCCGCCACGCCCCCGACGGTAAACCTATCTTAGCCTTCCTTCACGAGACGCGAGAAGACAGGCTTCCAGATGACGGGCGATTCGACGCCCTCGACGGCGCATGCGCACGCGATCGAGAGCCCGAAGAGCAGGTCGCTCTCGCTTGCCTGGGCAACCTCGAACCCCGTCGCCGCGAGAAGCTCCGAGACGGCGACCGTTCCGCCGAGGATGACCGGCGCGCGCTTCTCCTGAAGTCCGGGCAGAGATCCGCGCTTATCGACGGGCAGCGCTGCGAGCTTGCGCTCGAGAGCCGCGATCTCCTCCCCTGCCAGCGTGTGGAGGTGCACGAATCCCGGATCGTAGGGCTCGAGCTCGGCGGCCATGGCGACCAGGCTCGTCGCGGTTCCCCCGCACACGACCAGGCGCTCGGGGACAAGGTCCCCGGGCATCTCGGCAAGCGCCGCATCGAACTCGCCGCGCGCGAATGCATGGGCTGCCGCAAGCTCCTCGCCCGATGCAGGACCGGCCGATGGGAGGAACCTGTCGGTGATGCGGCGGCAGCCGACGTTGACGGATTTGACCCACTTGAGGTCGAGCACGTGGCCGTAGAGCTTGCCGAGCGCGAGCTCGGTGGAGCCGCCGCCGTTGTCCGCCACCAGGATGGGCGTTCCGGCAAAGTCCTGCGCGACGCCCAGGAACGTGAGCGCCCCCTCGATCTCGCCGGGTATGACCTGCGGATTGATGCCGAGCGATGCAAGAGCGGCGACCATCTCGTCGGAGTTGCGCGCGTCGCGCGCGGCGCTCGTGAGCGTGCAGCAGAGCGCCTCCGCACCCGCATCCTTCGCCATCTGCGCATAGGCGCGGGCGCAGAGGAAGGCGCGCTTCATGGCGTCGAGCGCAAGCTCTCCGGTGGCGTCGACATCCTGTCCCAGATTGACGATCGTCGACTGCTTGGCCATCGATACCACGCGGCCGCCCTGCACATCGGCGATGGCGAGGCGCATGGTGAAGGTGCCGATATCGATCGAGGCTACGCGGCTCATGAGTCCGTCCTGTAGAAGAAGATGACGTCGCCCACGCGGATGTACCAGGGCAGGTCCTCCTCGCCGGTGACGTCGGACGCCTTGATGTGATCCTCCTCGGGCTCCTCCTCGAGCCCCTCGACCTTGACGCTCGTCTCGCCCGGCATCACGAATCCGCGCTCGCGCGCGGCATCCTCGATGCCCTCGCGGGTCATCAGGCGCTCGAGATCGTCGTTGAGCTCCTCGTTCTCCTCGGCGAGCGCCTCGTAGCGCACGTTGAGCGTGTATCCGGTACGCCATGCGATGTAGAGGTCGCGCGTGGGACGGTAAAGCATCACCACGATGGCGGCGAAGATTGCGAGGCCGATGAGGACCTTGCGCCTGCGATCGGGGTCGGGCTTGCGCTTGGGCTTCTCGGCGCGGGCGGTCGAGCGGGAACGTTTGGCAGACTCCTTCGCCTCAGACTTGTCGCCGCGCGCCGACGGCTTCGCCTTCGCGGGCTTCGCAGACGGCTTTTCGGCGGCCTCGGAGGCCGCGACGGTATCCGCCGCCTCCGGCTTTGCGGAGGCATCGGCGCCGGCAGCCGTGCTCATCTCGATATCTTTGGAATCTTCCGTGCTCATGCCCTTGCTTCGTTTGAGGTTCCCGTTGGCTCTGTACGTTTATACCATGTATCGGCACGCCGGCGTGCCGTGCGATGCGCTATTCCCCCGCCTTCACACGATTCCACAGCACGTTGAGCTCTTCGGTGGTGTACGAGTCGATCTCTCGTCCCTCGGCGGCGGCCATGCGCTCCATGGCGCCCCAGCGGCGGCGGAACTTGGCGTTGGCCGCCTCGAGCGCCTCCTCGGCGTCGATGCCCTCGCGCCGCGCGACGTTGACCAGCGAGAAGAGCATGTCGCCGAACTCCATGGCGCGTCCCTCGCTGCCGGGCTCCTCGGCGAGGAACTCGCGGTGCTCGCTCTCGAACTGATCCCAGACGTCGTCGACCGTATCCCACTCGAAGCCCGCCTTGGCGGCGCGCTTGCTGATCTTCTGGCACTGAAGGAGCGCAGGGAACGAGCGCGGGATCGAGTCGAGCAGGCCGGCGGGCTCGTAGCCGTCGGCGCGCTCCTGCTTCTTGACGTCATCCCAGATGTCGAGCACCCTGCCCGCGCTGTCCACGGCGCCGAATTCCGCAGGATCGCCGAAGATGTGCGGATGGCGGCGCACGAGCTTCTCGTTGAGCTCCCGGCATACGTCGTCGATTCCGAAATCGCCGCCATCCTCGCCGATCTGCGCGTTGAGCAGGACCTGCTCGAGCACATCCCCCAGCTCCTCGCGGATATGGGGGATGTCGGAGGCCGCCATGGCGTCGGAGGCCTCGTACGCCTCCTCGATCATGTTGCGCGTGAGCGAGTCGAACGTCTGGGCCTTATCCCACGGGCAGCCGTCGGGCTGGCGCAGGCGCCAGATGGTGCGGACCAGGCGGTCGAACTCGGGATGGACGGTCGGTGCTCCCTCGCGCGCAGCGGTCTCGGCGTCGATACGGTCGCACATCTGGGCGATAGGTTCCAAGCTACAGCTCCTCGGGATAGTAGAAGTTCCAGTCGCGGCGGAAGTCG
>CAMOLV010000229.1 GCA_946619045.1 uncultured Coriobacteriales bacterium
TGGCGGTGATGACGATCTTGTAGGCGTCGTTGCACTTGGAGATGATCATCTTCTGCAGGTGCGGGACCTGAGCCGGGGGAACCTCCACGCCCAGGTCGCCACGGGCGACCATGATGCCGTCCGATGCTTCGAGGATCTCGTCGAAGTTCGCGACGCCGAGCACGCTCTCGATCTTGGGGAACACCTTGACGTTCTCCGCACCGTGTGCGGCCAGGATGCTGCGGATCTCCTGCACCGCGCCGGCGTTGCGGATGAACGAGGCCGCGATGGCGTCGATGCCCAGCTCGCAGCCGAAGATGATGTCCTCGCGGTCGCGCTCGGTGACGGAGGGCAGGCCCACCTCGACGCCGGGGATGTTGACGCCCTTATGCTCGCCGAGCTCGCCGCCGTTCTCGACGTGGCAGCGGATCTCGCCGTTCTCCACGCCGATCACCGAGAGCTCGATCAGGCCGTCGTCGATGAGGATGGTCGCGCCCGGCTCGACCTCGTTGGGCAGGTTCTTGTAGTCGAGGGTTATGCGCGCGGGCGTGCACGGCGCGTCATCGGCGGCAACGATGATCTCGCTGTCCGTCTCGATCGCGATCTTGCCGCCGCCCTCGATGACGCCGGTGCGGACCTCGGGGCCCTTGGTGTCGAGCATGATCGCCACGGGGACGCCGACCTCGGCCGCAACCTTGCGGACGCGCTCCATCATGGCCTTCTGGCTCTCGTGCGTGCCGTGGCTGAAGTTGAAGCGTGCGACGTTCATGCCGTTCTCGATGAGTTTGCGCAGGGTTTCCTCGTCTTGGCAAGCGGGTCCCATGGTGCAGACGATCTTCGTTTTCTTGATTGCCATATGTTCAGGCTCCTTTCGTGTGGAACCGGACGGACGTGGGCTCGCTTTCGCTGGCAAAAGCAAAAGTGTGCATTTGCACTATTTTAAAGGCGCAGGGTGATCCGTATGCCGACTCCTAGCAGACCTGGCTTCCCTGCACGTACTCTCCACCCTGCGCGTACGCCATCGCGTTGTCGAGCGTGCACACGGCGATCTGGCTGAGCGCCTCGCGGGTGAAGAACGCCTGGTGGCTGGTCATGACCACGTTGGGGAACGAGCAGAGGCGCGCGGTGATCGACGTGCCCAGGATCTCGTCCATGCGGTCCTGGTAGACGTTGGCGTTCTCGCCCTCGTACACGTCGAGGCCGGCGGCGCCGATCTTGCCCGCGCGGATGCCGCGGATGAGGGCATCGTTGTCGACGAGGCCGCCGCGCCCGGTGTTCACCAGGATCACGCCGTCCTTCATCTTGGCGATGCTCTCGTCGTTGATCATGTGGTAGCTGTCCTTGTCGAGGAACGCGTGGAGCGAGATGAGGTCCGCGCGGGCATAGAGCTCGTCGTTGTCGACGTACTCGTCGATGCAGCCCTCCTCGACGAGCTTCTGGTTGGGGTAGAGGTCCGATCCGAGCACCGTCATGCCGAAGCCCTTGCAGATCCTCGCCAGCGCCGCTCCGATGCGGCCGGTGCCGATGATGCCGGCGGTCTTGCCGTGGAGCGTCTCGCCCACGAGGCCCGCGAGCGCGAAGTTGTTCTCGCGCACGCGGATATACCCCTTGTGGATGCGGCGGTTGGCGCATAGGGCGAGGGCCATGGCATGCTCGGCGATGGCCTCGGGGCTGTAGGCGGGAACGCGGGTGACCGTGATGCCGAGCTCCTTCGCCATGTTCACGTTGACGGCGTCGTAGCCGGCGCAGCGCATGAGCAGGAGCTTGACGTTCTGCGCGGCGAGCATCTCGAGCGTGAGCGCGCCGGCGTCGGCGTTCACAAAGGCGCAGACGGCATCGTAGCCGCGGGCGAGCGCGGCGGTCAGGGGCGTGAGGTTGGTATCGGTGTAGTCGATGGAGATCTCGGGGTAGGCGGGGAGCTCCTTGTCGAAGGACTCCTTGTCGTAGCTTGCTGTGCCGTAGAACAGGATTTTCATGCAGGCCTCCTCAGGGTCGATTGCCATGCGTGTTTGCCGATTGCTAGTGTAGCGCGAAAGGGGCCCGCGGCGGATGGTGCAGGTTATAATGCAGGCGTCAGATCGTTGTTCCGATATGCGGCGGGTGGAACGCCGGGGAAGCGGTGCAAGCTATGGCGAAACGCAGCTCTAAACGTTCGCAGAGTTCCGGTGCAGGCGGGGTCCTCGAGGCCCTTCCCGCGCTCTCGCATCTTGCCGACGTTCCCACGTTCGCCGAGCTGGAGCCGAGCGGCCGCCAGCGCATGGCGTTCCAAGCCGCGCAGGCGCGTCTCGGCGGGGATGCCGAGCTTGCCTGCGTCGTGCGTCTCGACCGGGGATATCCTGCGGTCGTGACCGAGGACGCGCTCTTCCGCGCGGAGTTCGCCACCAGGCTCACCAAGGGCGGCGACAGCCGCGTTGCCGTGGGCGATTGGGTCTGCGCGCGCAGGCCGGCCGAGCACGACATGGGCCTCATCGAGGAGATCCTCCCGCGCGAGAGCGACATCGCGCGGTGGCGCGGCAAGGCGCGCGGCGAGAAGCAGACCCTTGCCGCCAACGTCGACACGGTCATCGTGGTGCAGGCCCTGCTCGCCGGCGAGTTCGACCCGGAGCGCATCGTGCGGTCCGCGGTGATCGCGCGCGATTGCGGGGCCGAGGTCGCGGTCGTGCTCACCAAGGCCGATC
>CAMOLV010000230.1 GCA_946619045.1 uncultured Coriobacteriales bacterium
AGAGCGCCGACGAGATGGCCCAGGAGATGGTCGACATCGTCCTGCCCGACCTGCCGTTCGGCGCGGGCGACGAGGTCGTCGTGCTGGTCTCCGGCCTCGGTGCCACCCCCATCATGGAGCAGTACATCTTCTTCTCCAAGGTCTACGACCTGCTCGAGGAGAAGGGCATCTCCATCTACAAGTCCTACGTGGGCGACTACTTCACCTCGCTCGAGATGAACGGCATCACCCTCACCGTCATGAAGCTCGACGACGAGCTCAAGGCCTGCATCGACATGCCCGTCGAGTGCGACGGCCTCACCCAGTTCGGCTCCATGCCCATCGCCGAGACCGTCGCTGCCAAGGCTCCCGTGGCCGCCGCCGTGGCGAAGCCCGTCGAGGAGGTTGCCACCGCTGCCAAGGCCAAGGCCGACCGCGAGCGCGTGGGCACCACCATCAAGAACGCCGGCAACGCGGGCATCGCGCTTGCCATCTGCGATGCCATCCATGAGAAGGCCGCGTACCTCTCCCAGATCGACGGCGAGACGGGCGATGGCGACCATGGCATCAACATGAACAAGGGCTTCCTGATGGCCAAGGAGCGCATCACCGACGACATGACCCTCTCGCAGGCGCTCAACACCATCGGCGACACCCTCGTGAAGGACATCGGCGGCTCCATGGGCCCGATCTATGGCACCTTCTTCGAGACGCTCGCCGACGGCATCGACGTGCCCGAGTTCGATGCAACCGACCTCAAGGACGCGTTCGCCAACGTCGTCGACGCCCTGAAGGACCTCGCTGGCGCCAAGGAGGGCGACAAGACCCTCATCGACACCGCCGCTCCCGCTTCGCGCGCCTTCGCCGAGGCGCTCGGCGCCGGCAAGACGCTCGGCGACGCCTTCGAGGCGCTTGCGCAGGGTGCCGCCAACGGCCTCGAGAGCACCCGCGGCATGCAGGCCAAGATCGGCCGCGCCGCACGTCTGGGCGAGCGCAGCATCGGCCACCTCGATGCCGGTGCCACCAGCTGCGACGTCATCCTCGAGACGCTTGCCAAGGGGCTCGGCGGCCTCCTGAAGTAAGTTTCGCATTCCGTGTTATCCCGAAGGTACTACGTTCCTTTCAATAGGAACGTAGTACCTTCTAAGTTGAACCGCCCCGCCACGAAAGGGCCCATCATGATCAAGCTCATCCTCACCGATATCGACGGCACCATCCTGCCCAAGGGCCAGAAGGTCGTCTCCGAGCACACCCGCGCCGCCATCCGCGCCGCGCAGGATGCCGGCATCACCGTGGGCGTCGCGACGGGGCGTGCCGTGTCGGGCGTGCTCCCCACGTTCGAGGGCGACACCGCGTGCGTGCAGACCGCGCTTGCCACCAACGGCATGCAGGTCTATCTCGACGGCGAGCTCATCCACGAGGAGTATCTCGACCATGATGAGCTCGTCAACATCGCGGATGTCGTGCGCGAGGTGCCGGGAGCTGGCGCCATCTGCTTCGGCGGACCCCAGGTCAACGAGGTCTACCTCGTCGCCGGAACCGTCGAGGACCTCGCCCCGGTCTTCCCGGCCTACGCGTCGAAGGCCAAGCCTGCGGACGCCGTGCCCGATTTCCCCATCGTCAAGTCGAACGTCTTCATCAACGGCGACATGGCGGCCACGCAGGATCTCATCGCGCTGCTGCGCGAGAAGGTCCCCGGTATCGGATTCAACGTGCCCATGGCGGGCTTCCTGAACGTCGTCCCCCTGGGATACAGCAAGGCCACGGGCATCGATTACCTCTGCGAGGCCATGGGCATCACGACCGACGAGGTCATGGTCTTCGGCGACGGCGGCAACGACCTCGAGATGATCGAGCATGTGCCCAATTCGGTCGCCGTCTCCAACGCCGCGCCCGAGGTGCTTGCCGCTGCGCGGTATCATATCGGTGCCTGCGCAGACGAGGCGGTTGCCGATGTGATGCTTGCCCTCGCCGCAGGCACGGATCCGTTCGCGGAGTAGGGGAGAAGCACGATGTTCGATGCCGTCATCTTCGACATGGATGGTCTGATGGTCGATACCGAGAAGGTCTGGGAGCGGTCCAAGATGCGCGAGTGCGAGCGATTGGGCATTCCCTTCTCGCATGAGTTCGACAGCCTCACGCGCGGTACGTCGGGAAAGACGTTCGTGCGCTGCGTCGAAGAGCACTTCGCATCGATCGGATATCCCGGCGTCGATGGCCAAGCATTCCTCGATGATATCTGGGGCATGGCCGACCAAGCCTTCGAGGAGGGCGGTGTCGAGAAGAAGCCCGGCCTCGATGCGATCCTCTCGTGGCTTATCGGGCAGGGAATCCCCCGCGCGGTTGCGTCGGGCAGCAAGCTCGTGCAGGTGCACCACCATCTCTCGCTGCTCGGTCTCGACGACAAGTTCACGATGGAGATCTCTGGCTTCGATATCGAGAACTCCAAGCCGGCGCCCGACATCTTCCTCAAGGCGGCGCGCGAGCTGGGATGCGATCCTGCGCGGACGGTCGTGCTCGAGGACAGCTCGAACGGCATCCGCGCCGCGCATGCGGGCGGTTTCATCCCCATCATGGTGCCTGATCGCGAGTCTCCCGAAGAAGCCCAGGGTCTTTATCGCTACGTTTGCAAGGACCTCTTCGAGGTGTGCGACCTGCT
>CAMOLV010000231.1 GCA_946619045.1 uncultured Coriobacteriales bacterium
TTGTTAGCGTCAATATAGTTTTCACCAATTTCGTCAAAATACTTTCACCTTATCCGACAACGTTGTTTCACCAAACACGCCAACGCACTTTCACCACTTCTGGTTAACCCTCCTCTCTCCGTCGTGGCCGATAAGCCTGCTCCTTATGCTGATGTCAAGGTTCGCCGCAGCCCGTGCAGCTCGCTGCTAGCAGAGCGATTCGTAGTAGCCTCCGAGCATCTCCTTTCGCTCGGCCAGTTCCGCCATGAGCTTCTCGTCTCCCGCAATCTCGTCGGGATCGACCGACATCCCAAACGCGGCCTCGTCGAATCCCAGGTACGGGTCGTCGACGCGCCCCACGGACACGGCCCGGCAATGAATCGTCTTGCCCAGCACGTCGAGGGCGAAGGACAGGCACAGGTCGTCTTCCATCCCGGCCGTCGCGGCCCTGAGATCCCCGAGCGTCACCATCGCAGCTGACACCTCCATTTACTCCTCCTTCTCGTCTATGTCGCTTGCGGCGAGGTCCCTGAGCCTGTAGGACCTGCCCGTTATCCTCATCACCGTGCAGTGGTGGCAGAGCCTGTCGGCGATGGCCGAGGCCGTGACGTTGTCGCCGAACACGTCGCCCCAGCGGCCGACGCCCACGTTTGTGGTGACAATCGTGGAGCGCGCGAGCTTGTAGCGCCTGTTGACGAGCTGGAACAGCAGGTCGGCGCCCTGCTTGTCGATGCCGAGGTACCCCAGCTCGTCGACGATGAGCAGGCTGCAGTGCTCGAAGAAGCGCCAGCGCCTGTCCAGCGTCCCCTTGTCGTCGGCCGACTTGAGGTCGCGCACGAGCTTGGCGCAGTCGGCGAAGTACACCTGCCTGTGGGCCATCACCGCCTCGTAGCCGATCGCCACCGACAGGTGGGTCTTTCCCACGCCCGGGCTGCCCACGAATATCGCGTTGTCGCCGCGCTCGAGGAACGCCAGCGTCGCCAGCTCCTCCACCGCACCCCTCGGCACGCTCGGCTGGAACGACCAGTCGAAGTCGGCGAGCGTCTTCACGAACGGGAAGTTCGCCATGCGGATCCGCCTCTCGTCGTCGGCCCGCAGCTTGGTCGCGAGCTGCGCCTCGGTCATCTCGAGCATCGCGGTCACCAGGTCGCGCTCCCCGTCGGCGACGAGGCGCACGTAGTCGGGCACCATCGGCGCCACGGCGTCGAGGCCGAGCGCCTCCAGGTTGGCCGAGAGCCTGTTCAGGGGGCTGGCCTGCACCGCCGCGCTCATAGCCTGCCCCCGATCGCCGAGAGGAGCTCCAGGTTGGCGGCGGCAGCGGCCTCTATGTCGCCGTCGCCGAACCAGCGCTTGCCCTCCATGGCCTCCGCGTAGTGCCCGGGATCGTAGCCGGCGTGGCCGGGGGCGTGGCTGGCCACGAGCCTGCCGGACATGTAGCAGTCGATGCCGCCCTCCGGCATGCACACGAGCCTCACGGGACGGCCTATGCAGCGCCTGGGCACCGACACCTTGCGGCCGTGGGCGCTGACGAGCATGGTGGGGTCCACCTTGGGCACGTCGACGACGTCGCCCATCGCCTCCTGCAGCATGCGCATGTTGCCGGCCGGGCGCAGCGCCTCCTTCTCGTCCATGAACAGGGCGCTCGGCGGCATGCCCGTGGTCTCGTTGGCCTCGGCGTTGCAGCGCTCCTCGATGCGCGCGATTATCCCGACGAGCTCGTCCTCGCCCTCGAAGTCGCCCTGGTAGGCCATGAGGCGGGACAGGAACCGGTTGGACGATTCCACCTTGCCCTTCGTCTGCGGGGAGCGCGCCTTGCACGTCTTTATCTCGAAGCCGGCGTCCTTGGCGAACTCGAACACGCGCGCGACGCGGTGGCGCTTCCCGTCCCGGATGACGACCAGGGCCGACATGTTGTCGGTGAGCCATTCTGCCGGCACGCCGCCGAGCCGCGCGATGGTCAGGTACATGCACCGTATCAGGTCGTCGGTTCCCCTCGTCCGCGAGTAGATGAAGACGTGGCGCCTCGACCAGCACAGCGTCGCCGCGAACACGTTGAACTCGAAGACCTCGCCGTTGCGGTCCGCCATCCTGATCGACTCCTTCCAGTCGAACTGCAGCTGGAGGCCCGGCGGCGTCTCGAACCTCGGGTGGGGTTCGGGCCCGCCGGGCGGTCCGATGACGATGCCGCTGCCGCGCATGAAGTGCGTGAACGCGTTGTATCCGGGCAAACCCTCGTCCGGGTAGCGGTGCAGCAGGAACTCGTGTATGCCCTTCTTGGTCACGCCCGGCAGCGCCGCCTTCTCCTCGATCTCGGCCCTGTGCGGCTCGAAGGCGCTCTCGCGCTCGCTGCGCCCGTCGCCGGGGTCGCAGCCCTCCGCGTTCCAGTACGCGGCGACCGTGTGCCGGTCCTTGCCGTACCTTCTCGCGATGTCGCTGAAGTTGGGCTTTATGCCCGCTTCCTTGTACATGTTCAACTCTCCGATCATGTTCCTTTCCACGTTCAGGTCTCCTATCGTCGCGAATGCAAACGGCAGAAGCCTACAACGTGTCCGTTGGTCAAATCGGTGAAAGTACGTTGGCGCAAACGGTAGATTAGCGTTGGCGCAATTGGCTAATTTACGTTGGTGAAATCGGTAGATATTACATTAGCGGTAACA
>CAMOLV010000232.1 GCA_946619045.1 uncultured Coriobacteriales bacterium
CGGAGTTGGGGATGAGCACGCCGTCGTTGATGATGGCGGTGCCGATGCCGGTGCCCAGCGTGGTGGTGACCACGAGGCCCTTGATGCCCTTGGCGGCGCCGAAGACGGCCTCGGCGAGACCCGCGGCGTCGGCGTCGTTGAGCACGTGGACCTTGCGGCCGCAGCGATCGGAGATGAGCTCGTCGATGTTCACGCCCACCCAGGACTGGTCGAGGTTCGACATGTAGCCGAGGGGCTGGCCGGGCTTCACGGGCGCGGGGAAGGCGACGCCGATGGGCGTGCCGTCCTCGACCTCGAAGCTGTCGAGTATCTCCTTGACCGTGTCGGCGACGGCCTCGGGAGTCGCGGGCTGCGGCGTGGGGATACGCAGGCGCTCGGCGGCGAAGGTGCCGGTGGTGAGATCGACGGGGGCGCCCTTGATGCCCGAGCCGCCGATGTCGATGCCGAATGCCTGTGCGGTTTCGATCATGGTGGATCCTTTCCTTGGGAAAGCGAACGGTGTTAGAGAAAAGGGTAGCGGTTTTCCAGCCGCACGGCCGGATTGTTCTACAAGCGCAAACAATGGCTCGATGGATGACGTGACGGAGCCTCTGCCTTTACGGCTCGGGAATCAGGGCGTTGAGCTTGAACATGCCGTCATCGGCGTCGGCGGTGAGCGTTCCCCCGTAGCGCTCGACGATGAGCCGCATCGACTTGAAGCCGAAGCCGTGGTTGAAGTCGTCGCCTTTGCTCGAGACTGGCGCGCCACCGTTGAATGCAACCGTTCCCTGATAAGGGTTCTCGACGTGGATCGAGACCATGCCCGCGACGCGCTTGACCATGAGCGAGACCACGTGCTTCTCGGGGTCGTCAACCTTGCGCACGGCCTCGAATGCGTTCTCGATCGCATTGCCGAACAGCGAGTAGATCTCCGCCGGCGCCATGAATCCGAGCGCCTCGCCATCGGCGATGCAGCTCAGCGTGATGCCCTCGCGCCCGCCCAGAAGCGACTTCTCGGTAAGCACGGTATCGAGCACCTCGTTGCCCGTATGCACAGTTGAATCGTAGACGTTCACCTCGCGCGCGATGTCGGCGAGAATCGCGCGGTCGACAACTCGCGCTCCCTCTGTCCCGTCCTCGAGATGCCTGATCTGGTGGCGGATGTCGTGGCATTTGATGTTGATCGCCTCGATGGTGTCGCGCGAGAGCTCGTATTGCTCGCGACGGTCTTCGATGAGCCGCGCTGTTGCCGCCGCCTCCGCCTGCATGTGGCGGTTGAAGAGCATCTCGTATTCGAGCAGTAGCGTGTAGAGGCAGAGCGCAACCACCGCCGCGCGTGCCAGCAGGACGTAGCTCAGGGGCACGCCGAAGCTCACCAGCCGTTTGGACGCGATATCGAACGCCACGTTGAAGAGGATGACCGCGACGAGGAACAGGTAGACGTGCTTGCCAGGCGAGATGTCGATGCCGTGGTTGCGGATCTTCCGGACGAAGAGGGCATAGAACACCGCATAGACGATGGCGGACGCGATGAGCATGCGCGCAGACATGGCCAGGAACGCACCGGTGCCCGTCAGGGGGGAGGGCGAAACCGCCCTCAGCACGATTCCCACGATGTTTCCCACGGCAGACGCAAGGTTCTCGATCGTGTATCCCACGACGGCGCAGAACGCGGCTCCAGCCAAGCCTGTGCGATAACAGAACAGCACGATAGTCCCCATGAGCAATACGTTTGCACTGAAGAACAGAATCCCGGAAACGAGGACCTGCGATGAGATGCTCTCCATTGTGGAAAGCGGTCCGTCGGGGATATAAAGCAGCTGGAACGCGGCAAGTGCCGAGACGCTGAGGATAATCCGCCACGTGAAGCCCTCTCGCCTGGGAAGGTTCGAGCTCACCATGAGAAGCGGTACCGCGAGTGCCGATGTTGAAACGACCACCCAGACGATAGAGCGGAGCACGGCATCCATCAGTTGCCTCCGTAATACCGTGCGAACGAAACGAGCGCATCTTTGCGCTTAGGTCGGCTCATGATCAACTCGTCTCCGTTGGACATCTTGACGGCTTGGCCGTCGATGAGGCGCACGTTGTCAGCGTTGACAACGTATCCGCTTGAGATCTGGATGAACTGGGGGAGAGCGTTCTGCTCGCAGAATGCCTTGAGCGTTCCGCGTGCCTCGATTGTCTGGCCGTCTGCGAGATGGAAGGTCAGGTAATGGCCGCGCACCTCGGCGTAGACAAGGTCGCGTGCGGGGAACACGGATACCCCCTGCCTTCCGGATACCGCGATCACCTTGGAGGGCCGGGCCTCGAGGGCGCGCATCACGCGGTCCATGCGCAAGGCGATGCCCTGGTAGCTGATCGGCTTGACCACGAAGTCCAGCGCATCGACCTCGTATCCCTTAACGGCGTACTTGGCAAGGTCGGTCACGAAAACGAGCAGCGTATCGCTATCGCGTTCGCGCAGCATCGCGGCTGCCTCCATGCCGTTGATGCCGGGGAGGTCGATATCCATGAACACAAGGTCGTAGCGCTGTTTGAGGCCGATGAACTCGAATGCGGTAGAGAGCTTGTCAACGGCAGCGTCGATCCCACGCTCATCGAGATAGCGATTGACGAACAGCTCGAGCTTGTCTGCGGCGGCAGGGT
>CAMOLV010000233.1 GCA_946619045.1 uncultured Coriobacteriales bacterium
TGGAACTTGATGCGGCGCTCCTTGAACCAGCGCTCGGCCTTGCGCGAGTCGCTGCTCTTCTTGCTGCCGAAGATCTGGATGTTCATGGCGTCGTCTTTTCTATGCGCCTCGCGCAGAAGGCTAGATGTTCACTCGGTTGCCGCCGGTCAGCTCTTCGAAAGACCTGGCGACAGCTTCGTAGAGATCGTCATCCTCGATATCGAAGATATCAAGGTAGCCATCCTCTTCTATTGAACAGGCGAAGAGGTAGATGAGGGGCTCGTCCTCGCTGTCCTCGGCATCATCGTAGGGAGTGAGCGCGATGTAGGTGTCGCCCTCATGCTCGAAGGTCCCTATGACCTCGAACTCCTCGCTTTCCCCATCCTCGAACTCGAGGGTGACAACCTCGACATCCTGGTTCTCGAACTCGTTATCCATGGCTCCTCCAATCTGCGGGGCGGACTCTTGCGAATAGCATACCGCATGAGACAATGGGGACGTTTCCTTTTGTCTCAGAGACAGAAGGGATAGGTCTCGACCCATTTCGGCTATCTTTTCAGACCTGTCCCACATTGCCTTATCAGCGAAGAGGGGGTGCCGTGAAGCAGGCGGTCGTAGGCATACTGGCGCACGTCGATGCGGGCAAGACCACGCTCGCCGAGGCGCTGCTCTACCATGCGGGCGTCATCCGCGTGCGCGGCCGCGTCGATCACGGCGATACCCACCTCGATACCGACAAGGTCGAGCGCGACCGCGGCATCACGATCTTCTCCAAGCAGGCGGTGCTCGACCATGCCGGCACCCACCTCATGCTGCTCGACGCCCCCGGCCACGTGGACTTCTCCGCGGAGGCGGAGCGCACGCTCTCGGTGCTCGACTACGCGGTGCTCGTGGTGGGCGCCAACGACGGCGTGACCGGCTACACCGCCACGCTGTGGGACCTGCTCGAAAGACATGGCGTGCCCACCATCATCTTCGTCAACAAGATGGACCTTGCCGGTGCGGATCGCGTGGGCGTGCTCGCGCAGCTGCAGGAGCGTCTTTCTGATGCGTGCCTTGACTTCGGCGAGCATGCATCGTCCGTGCTTGCCGAGGCTGCCGCGGCGACCGACGAGGACGCCCTCGACGAATACCTCGAGTCCGGCGTGCTTGCCGACGACACCCTCCGCCGCCTGGTGCGCGAGCGCAGCATCTTCCCCGTGCGCTTCGGATCGGCCCTGCGCGACGAGGGCGTGGACGGGCTGCTCGACCTGCTCGCCTGGCTGCCGGGAGAGCGCACGTGGCCGCGGGAGTTCGCGGCCCGCGTCTACAAGGTCACGCACGAGGCAGGGGAGCGCATCTCCTGGCTCAAGGTGACGGGAGGCGCGCTGCGCCCAAAGGACCTGCTCGACGGCGTGTCGCGCAGCGGCGCCTGGGCCGAGAAGGTCAACCAGGTGCGCATCTATACCGGTGCGCGCTACGAGCTCGCGACCGCGGCCCCCGCGGGCAGCGTCTGCGCCGTGACCGGGCTCACGCACGTGCTTCCCGGCGATACGCTCGGCGCGGAGCCGCCGCAGCCGCAGCCCGTGCTCGCGCCCGTCCTCGCGTACCGCGTGGACCCCGGAGCCCTCGACGAGCACGCGGTCTTCTCGGCGCTCTCCGAGCTCGCCGAGGAGGACCCCATGCTCGGCGTCGCGTGGGACAGCGACTTGGGCGAGATCCGCCTCATGCTCATGGGAGCGGTGCAGCTCGAGGTGGTGCGCGGACGCCTTGCCGAGCGCCTTGGCGCGGAGCTCGAGTTCGGGCAGGGGTCGATCCTCTACAAGGAGACCATCGCGGCTCCTGCCAGGGGATACGGGCACTTCGAGCCGCTGCGTCACTACGCGGAGGCGCACCTCTTGCTGGAGCCGCTGGCGCCTGGCTCGGGCGTGGAGTTCGGCACCGTGTGCGCCACCGACGACCTCGACCTCAACTGGCAGCGACTCATCCTCACCAACGCGATGGAGCGCACGCACCGCGGCGTGCTCACCGGGGCGCCCCTCACCGACGTGCGCATCACGCTGGTCTCGGGCCGCGCGCACCCCAAGCACACCGAAGGCGGCGACTTCCGCCAGGCAACCTACCGCGCCATCCGCCAGGCGCTCATGCGGGCACGCGAGCGTGGCGAGGCCGTGCTGCTCGAGCCGTGGTACCGCTTCTCGCTCGAGGTACCGGGCGATAAGGTCGGACGCGCGCTCGCAGATCTCACGCGCATGAACGCACGGTTCTCGGCACCCGAGGCGCGCGGCCCGCTCATGGCGATCGAGGGCACCGTCCCCGCCTCCGAGCTGGGCGATTACGCGCTCGACGTGGTGGCCTACACGGGAGGGGAGGGACGGCTCTCGACGGTCTTCTCGGGCTACGAGCCCTGTCACGATGCCGAGAAGGTCATCGAGGCGGCGGCCTACGACCCCGAGGCTGACCTGCCCAACACGCCTGACTCGGTCTTCTGCAGCCATGGCGCGGGTTACACCGTCAAGTGGTTCGAGGCCGAGGAGCACATGCACGTCTCCGACGACCCCGCACGTCAGCGCCCGTACCGTCCCGCCGACGCAAGCTTCTTCTCGAAGGCCTGACCTG
>CAMOLV010000234.1 GCA_946619045.1 uncultured Coriobacteriales bacterium
GGTCGCGCTCCTCCCCCGCCTCGGCGCAGATGAAGAAGACCATGTCGTCGCGGCGCAGGGCGCGGAACGGCCCGTGCATGCCCTCCTCGAGCTCGAGGGCGAGCGTGGGACGCTGGTGGCACTCGTAGAACTTGAGCGCGGCCTCCTGGGCGGTGCCCCACCCGGGACCGTAGCCGAGGATGAAGAACTGTCCGGCACCCATCACGGCATCGCGATGCGCGTCGAACCAGCGCACGCTGCCATCGATGGTCGAGGCCACGTTGCAGGGCAGGTCATCGAAGGCGCGCAGATAACGGGCATGCTCGGCGTCGTCGATCCGTCCCAGCGCATGCGCGGCATCGACGAAGCACATGAGGATCGAGAGCAGCGCGATGCTCTGGCCCTTGGTCGTGGCCATGGCGACCTCATGCCCGCCCGGCTTGGGCAGGACCACGTCGCATTCGCGGGCGAGCACGCCCTCGGGGTTGAGGGTCGTGCACATGACGGCGGCTCCGACAGCGCGTGCGGCGCGAGCGGCATCGACCTGCCCGCGCGAGCGGCCCGACTCCGCCGGGCACACGAGCAGCACCTCCTCTGGCGCATACACATCGGGAACGCGCAGGCCGCCATGCCGATTGAAGTACGCGGCCGGGATGGCGCTGGCATCGGCCCCGAGAAGCTCGGAAGCCGCCTCCATGAGGGCGCAGCCCACGTACCAGGGCGAGCCGTTGCCCACGAAGAAGACGCGCTTGATGTTCCGCGAGAGTACGAGCTCGACGAACGGCGCCGTGAGCTGCTCGCGCTGCTCCACCAGCCGGCGGAGCAGCTCGGGCTGCTCGAGGATCTCGTCCATCATCGCGTGCGCGGGGTCGCTCACATGCATGGGATCCTCCCGTTAGAGCGTTGCCATCCAAGCCTCGACGTCCGAGAGCGGAGGATATCCCTCGCCCGGGCGATTGGTCATCGTGCCCTCGCGGGTGACCTTGTAGGCAGCGTATTTGCTCGCCCACGCGACGGAATCGCGCAACGTCTTGCCTTCCACGATGCCCTTCGCGGTGGCGGCGAGGAAGCCGTCGCCGGCGCCGATGGTGTAGACGGCCTTGACGGGCGTGGCGGCCACCTCGAAGTAGTCGTCGCCGTCGAGCACCGCGGAGCCCTTGGAGCCGCAGGTCATGATGACGCCGCCGCATCCGTACTCGTCCCTGATCTGGCGGAGCACCTGCTCGTAGGGCGTGTCGTAGTCCTCGGGAAGCCCGCAGAGCACGCCTGCCTCGGCATCGTTCACCACGAGGTAGTCGAGGAAGGAGAGGTCGCCCATGGGCTGGTCGGGCAGCGGCGATGCGTTGCACATCGTGAGCATTCCGAACTCCTCCTTGGCGATCTTGGCACCGTCGAGCGCCTTCTGGAACGGCATGCCGAAGCCGGTGATGAAGACCTTGGCCTCCTTCATGGCCTCGATGGCGGCATGGGTCTCGTCCCAGGTGAGCGCACGGCAGGCGGAGTCGCCGTCGACGATGGTGTTGAGGCCGTCGTCGTCGATCATGATGAGGCCCGTGCCGGTGGCCACGCTCGTGTCGTAGTACATGTACTTGGTGAAGACGCCGGCCTCGCTCATCCAGTCGTCGCCCATCTTGCCCCAGGGGTCGTCGCCGACCTTGCCGATGTAGCCGGCCGAGACGCCCAGGCGGCCCAGCGCGACCGAGACCGTGGCGCCCTTGCCGCCGTCCTCCTCGACGTGCCAGTCCCACGCCTCCATGGTCTCGCTGCGACGAGGCAGCCTGTGCACGCGGCAGACCTGGCCCACGCCGTGGCTGTTCATGACGATGACGTCCACCGGACGGGTCTTCTCGATGTCCTTCACGAAGACGGTTTCGGAAACGAATTGCTTGCCCATGGAAAGTACCTCCGTTTGCTATCGGATGCTAGTTGTCGGCGAGCAGGCCGCGGATGACCTCGATGCCGCGCTCCGCCGAGAAATCAGGCTCGTTGGCGTAGCGGCTGAAGAGCTCGAGAGCCAGATAGCCGTCGTAGCCCACGCGCTTGAGGTATCTCACGATGCGCGGCCAGTCCATGGCGCCGTCGCCCGGGATGAGATGGTCCTCGCAGTCGGGTTCGGCGTCGATGAAGTGGATCTCGCGGATCTTGCCCGGCATCTTGTCGAAGTACTCGCTTATGGGCTCGCCGCAGGTGAGCGGGCACGCCAGGTCGAGGCACACCTCGAGCGCACCGGAGTCCACGCTGTCGAGCAGCCACTTGCAATCGTCGGAGCTGCACACGATCTTGCCCTCGAAGGGCGTGACCGGCTCGATCATCACCGTGATGCCCGCCTTCTCGGCATGGTCGCAGATGGCCTTGAAGTCCTCTGCCACCTGGCGCTTGAGCGCCTCGCGGTCCCACCCGAAGCCGGGCATGTTGACGGCGAGCATGACGAGCGGGGCCTCGATCGCCGCCGCCGCATCGATAGTCGACTTGAAGTACTCGACGGACAGATCGTTCAGGGCCTTGTCCTGGAACACGAAGCTATGCGGCGAGCCTGTGTTCTCGGGCACGTAGCTCACGATGGGCATCTGGTACTTCTGGACGCAGCCGA
>CAMOLV010000235.1 GCA_946619045.1 uncultured Coriobacteriales bacterium
AGAAGCTCACGCTTCCCGTCCTCGCCAAGAACCCCAACACCTGGTTCATCGGCTTCGGCCACGGCCTGCTCTGGATGACCACCATCGGCCTCGTCTCCAACATGGTCACCCGCTTCATCCAGCTCGGCATCGAGCCCAACCTCGCCATCCTCATGATGACCGTCGCAGCCGTCTTCGGCATCATCGGCAGCTACATCTGGGGCTGGATCGACCAGAAGTTCGGCACCAAGAACGCCTCGCTCATCTACGGTGCCTGGTACGTCGTGTCCCTGCTGCTCATGATCTTCAACAACGGCTCCATGCCCATGACCGTGCTCTGCGCCTTCTTCGTGGGCTTCGGCATCGGCGGCATCGGCAACCTGATCCCCTCGATGATCGGCACCTGCTTCGGCCGCTTCGGCTTCATCCAGGCCAACCGCCTCATCGCTCCGGTCAACACGCTCATCCGCTGCACCGGCCTCATCATCATCGGCATCGTGGGCGTCAACAACCTCAACCTCAGCTACTGGATCTTCATGGCGGGCACCGTCATCGCCATCGTCCTGATCAGCCGCATCAAGGAGCCCGCGCGCGACTAGAAATGAGCAGAAGCCTCGCTGCCTTGCTCGCTTCTCGCCCATTGTGCGCTTCTCACGCCCCCGTTGTGCATCGGCACAACGGGGGCGCTTGTCATGGTTGAATCTTTGAGCCTATAGCCATTGGAGCTATCGAGGCGCTTTCGTATTCTTAGAACGTCGAATTACGGCCCTTAGGAGAGGAGTCTCTACTATGCCCATGAAGACCTCTACGCGTTTCGTCAAGGCGGCCATCCTCAACACCTGCGTCGCCCTGGTGCTCTGCTTCCTCTGCGAAGCTCTCGCCCTCTATGTGTTCAAGACCGCCGATGCCTCCCACGGCTGGATCTGGCCCATGTTCTTCATCAACTTCGTGGTTTCCTGGATCATCGCGACCATCCTCGGCATGATCCCCGGCATCGTCGACTTCGGCTTCAACTGGGCCATGAAGCGCTCCAACCCCTCCGAGGGCGCTAAGTTCGGCGCGCTCATCAATGTGCCCATCAACACCATCTACTCCGTCATCCTGTGCTTCATCATCGGCACCCTCGACGCCTGCGTCCTCGGCGGCGCCCCCTTCATCCCCGTGGCGTTCATCGGCTTCGCGCAGAACATCATCCCCGTGTGGATCGCCTGCTACATCGTCACCTTCCTGCTGAACGGCCCCATCGAGAACCTCGCCCGCAAGATCTGCAACGATCCCGTTCCCGAGATGCCCCGCCACTAATAACTTCGCCTTTCAACAGGGCCGCTACGTCACCGCGCAGCGGCCCTTAATCTTGTTCCAATTGGAGGTTTCCCACATGAAGAAGGAAGTACTCGTCCTCGCTATCGGCATCGGCCTGCTCCCGCCCATCTGGGCTGTGGTTTCCGGACACTTCGGCATCACCTGCGGCGCCGTCGCCCTCATCTGCGCGGGCATCTACGTCGCCAACGGCAACAAGGTCGAGGACGGCGTCAAGATCTCGCTCGGCTTCCTCATGTCGGATCTCTGGGCGGTCATCGCCATGTGGAGCATGGAGCACCTGCCCTTCGCTCCCGACCTCAACACCTTCCTCACCCTCGCGGTGATGGGCTTCGTCGCCGTGCTCATCGCGAGCGCGCTCGACAAGTGGATCTTCCTGCCCGCCGTGCTCTGCGGCTGGGCCATCGGCCTCACCGTCATGGGCCCGCTCGGCACCGCCGGCATGGGCACCCTGCCCATCCAGATCGGCGTTGCCATGCTCGCCGGCGTCTGGTACGTGGGCTGGGGCGTCGACGCCTTCTGCAAGGCCATCCTCAAGAAGCTCGGCTAGCATCATGGGCCAGCTCGGCAGCATCACCTGGCGCGAGGTCGAGCCGCACATCGTGCGGTTCCGCGACCCGATGGACTTCCAGTGCCACCTCGTCATCGGATCCGAGCGCGCCCTGCTCGTCGACGCGATGGGCGGGCACGGGGATCTGCGCGCAGCGGTCTCGCAGGTCACCGACCTGCCGGTCACGGTGGTCGCGACGCACTCGCACTACGATCACTGGACGGGGGCCTACTTCTTCGACGTGGTCTGGATGGAGGCATCCGAGATCGAGCGCATCCCCCTCGAGAAGGAGCTCGCCGCCGGGGCTCACGCGCACGTGGTCTCGAAGGGGATCGTCTCGGACGATGACCCCTGGGGTCCGCGCGACGGCGCCATGCCCGAGATCGCGCTTCTGCAGGAGGGGATGGCCTTCGACCTGGGCGGCATCACCGTCGAGGCGGTCGCGCTGCCGGGGCATACCGCGGGCAGCATGGGATTCTATGCCCATGAGCTGGGCGTTCTCTTTACCGGCGATGCCGTGACGCCCACCATGTGCCTGTTCTTCCCCGAGAGCATGGACATCGCCACGCACCGCGCCACGCTCGCCAAGATCGCCGCGCTGCCGTTCGAGCGCTTCTACACCTCGCATCAGGACCGCACGTTCACGCGCGAGGACCTCGCGAGCTTCGACGCCTGCGCAGCCTTCGTCGAGACCGACCCGGGCAGCGAGTGGGT
>CAMOLV010000236.1 GCA_946619045.1 uncultured Coriobacteriales bacterium
CGCGAGCGCGTGAGCACCAAGCGCAGCCTTGCCAACACCAAGGGCCGCGCGCATCTCGACGGCGTGGTCTTCCGCAACGATCCCGACGTGTTCTTCCTGCGCAAGGATGTCAAGCTCACCGACGCGCAGCGTTCCGACCTGCTGCTCTCCGATGCGACGCTCGGAGGCGTATTCTTCACATCCGACGATGCGTCGAAATGGGATAATGTCCAAAAGGCGGCGTTCGACACCGCACTCGCAACATTCGTTGCCAAGGAGGCATGATGGCAGGATCGATTCTCAAAGTAACCGCGCCCGGGCGCACCGAGATCGCCGGAAACCATACCGACCACGAGGGCGGGCACGTCATCGCGTCGGCCATCAACCGCTACATCACGGGCACCTTCGAGCTCCGCGACGACCTTATCGCGCATGTCGAGAGCGAGGGCCGCGAGACCTACGAGATGAACCTCGCCGGGACCAATCCCCGCGCGGCCGAGCTCAACACCTCCCCCGGCATCCTGCGCGGCGTGATGGCGCAGTTCGTGGCCCGCGGCTGCGAGCCCCGCGGCTTCAACGCCAAGATCTCGAGCACCGTTCCCTCGGGCGGCGGCCTCTCGTCGTCCGCTGCCTACGAGCTGCTCCTCTGCGAGGCGGCACGCGTCCTGTGGGGTGCGGGCGATGTCTCCAAGGTCGAGATGGCGCAGATGTCGCAGCGGGTCGAGAAGACCTGGTTCGGCAAGCCCTGCGGCCTCATGGACCAGGCAGCCTGCGCTCTGGGTTCCATCCAGCACATGGACTTCTCCGATAACGACCGTCCTGCCTTCGAGCAGATCGACTTCGATTTCGCAGATGCGGGCTACGGCCTCTGCATCATCATGGTCGGCGCCGACCATGCGGCCCTCACCGACGAGTACGCCGCGGTTCCCGCCGAGATGATGGCCGTTGCCAAGGAGCTGGGCGTCAAGAAGCTCGGCCAGATCCAGGAGCGCGACTTCCTCCGCAGCTACGGAGACCTGCGCGCCAAGCTCGGCGACCGCCCGGTGCTGCGCGCCGCCCACTTCTACCGCGAGGAGCGCCTCGTGGCCGCGCGCGTCGAGGCCCTCAAGGCCGGCGATATGAAGCGCTTCCTCGAGCTCACGCGCCTCTCCGGCGCCAGCTCCGCGATGTACCTCCAGAACGTGTCGGTTGCCGGCTCTGCCGAGCAGCCCACGATGGTCGCGCTCGCGCTTGCAGACGAGCTGCTTGGAGAGCGCGGTGCCGTCCGCGTCCACGGCGGCGGCTTCGGCGGCACCATCCAGGCGTTCGTTCCCACCGACATGGTCGGCGAGTTCGCCCGCTCCATGGATAAGGTCCTCGGCGATGGCGCCACCATGATCTGCTCGGTCGATCACAAGGGAGTGTGTTCCGAATGGCTGTAGAACGTGCCGCAACCGACCTCGTCCTCTACGCGCTGAACTGCGCGCTCATCGAGGAGCAGGACCTCAACTGGGCCTATAACCGCGTGCTCGAGTGCATCGGCGCTCCGGGCCCGCTCGCCATCTACGACCAGGAGGGCGAGGAGCTGCTCTCCATGGAGGATGCCCTCGCCGAGCTCGTCGAGGAGGGCGTCGCCAACGGCATGGTCGAGGACACCCTCGGCGGCCGCGACCGTCTCGCCATGCGCATCATGGGCGTGCTCACCCCGCGTCCCTCCGAGGTCGCTGCCATCTTCTGGGCGATCTACGAGGAGCAGGGCCCCAAGGCCGCGACCGACTACCTCTACCAGATGTCGTGCGACGTGAATTACGTGCGCGTCTCCGCCATCGCCAAGAACCTCTCCTGGGTCACCGATACCCCGTGGGGCGGGCTCGAGATCACCATCAACAAGTCCAAGCCCGAGAAGGACCCGCGCGACATCGCGGCCGCAGGCAAGGCCGCTGTGGGGGAGAAGTACCCCGCCTGCCAGCTCTGCGTGCAGAACGAGGGCTATGCGGGCCGCGGCGCCGCCCATGCCATGGGCGAGCATCCCGCACGCCAGAACCTTCGCATCGTCCCCATCCAGCTCAACGACGAGCGCTGGGGCCTGCAGTACAGCCCCTACGCGTACTTCACCGAGCACAGCATCGCCATGAGCGTGGAGCATCGCCCCATGCACATCGACCGCTCGGCGTTCACCTGCCTGCTCGACTTCGTGGACCTCTTCCCGCACTACTTCATCGGCTCCAACGCCGACCTGCCCATCGTGGGCGGCTCGATCCTCAGCCACGACCACTTCCAGGGCGGTCTCCACGAGTTCCCGATGATGCGCGCTGAGAAGGTCGCATCGTTCACCATGGCCGATTACCCGCACGTAGAGGGCTCCGTCATCAAGTGGCCCCTCTCGGTGCTGCAGCTCGAGTGCACCGACCGCGAGGAGCTGCTCGAGGCCGCCTGCCACGTGCTCGAGGCATGGCGCGCCTGGACCGACGAGAGCGTGGGCGTCTACGCGTTCACCGGCGACACGCCGCACAACACCATCACGCCCATCTGCCGCAAGCTCGGCGACCGCTACGTCATGGCGCTTGCCCTGCGCTGCAACATCACGAGCGATGAGAACCCGCT
>CAMOLV010000237.1 GCA_946619045.1 uncultured Coriobacteriales bacterium
CCCGCACGTCAACAACGATGGCGATCTCGCCCTCAACGTGGACTCCCCGCGATACTTCCCCCGCATCGCGGAGCTTGCCGAGAAGTACGCCGGCAGTATCTCGATCAAGGCGGGCCTCGAGTTCGGCGTCCAGACCCACACCATCCCGCGTTACGAGCAGCTCTTCTCCCAGTGGCCGCTCGATTTCGTGCTGCTCTCCATCCACCAGGTTCGCGACCTCGAGTTCTGGTACGAGGGCAACCCCTTCATGGCGGGCCGCACCCAGGAGGAGTACAACGGCGATTACTACCGCGAGCTCTACGACGTCGTGCGCACCTTCAAGGACTACAGCATCATCGCGCACCTCGACCACATCCGGCGCTACGACCCGCTGGGGTTCTGCCCCACGGAGGTGCACCGGGACCTGATCGCCGCCATCCTCGAGCAGGCGATCGCCGACGGCAAGGGCATCGAGGTCAACACGTCGTCATTCCGCTACGGCCTTCCCGGCCTCACGCCCACGATCGATATCATCCAGCTGTACCGCGATCTCGGGGGCACCATCATCACCGTGGGCTCCGACAGCCACCGTCCCGAGCATCTCGGCGCGCATGTCCGGGAGATGTACGACCTTCTCCGCTCGCTGGGATTCACGAGCATCGCCACCTTCGACCGCATGGTCCCCACGCTCCACAAGCTGTAAGCGGGACGATGGGGACAGGTAACTCGCCGTCCCAAAGTGGGACGATGGGGACAGGTCGTTTGCTCAGTTGACATATCATATGGACAAATGACCTGTTCCCTTGCCGACCGGCAGACTTGCCACCTAGAGAAAAAGGTCCGGATATGCTGTGGCCCTGCACCCTCGAAACCGAGCGCCTCGTCCTGCGCCCTTGGCGCGAATCCGACGCCGAGGCCCTCTTCTCGTATGCCTCCGATCCCGACGTGGGCCCCGCCGCAGGCTGGCTCCCCCATACGAGCATCGAGGAGAGCCGCGAGATCCTCGAGCGAATCCTGATGGTCCCCGAGACCTATGCCATCGTCATCAAGGACCGCGAGCCGGCCGACGAGGCGGTGGGCTCGATCAGCCTCATGATCGGCGCGGCATCCGACCTGGCCATCGGTTCCGACGAGGCAGAGCTCGGCTATTGGATCGCAAAGCCCCTCTGGGGCAACGGCTTCATGCCCGAGGCCGTGCGCGCCATCATGCAGCATGCCTTCGACGATCTTCTCCTCGCCGCCGTCTGGGCCGGCCATGACGAGGACAACGACCGGAGCCGTCGAGTCCAGGAGAAGGTCGGCCTCAAGCACCAGCGCTCGATCAAGGATCGTCCGCGCAGGATCATCGGAGACTACAAGACCGAGGACGTCAACTGGATCACCCGGCATGAATGGGAGACGGCCCAGAAGGCGGATCCCACCGACCCCGCCACCATAGCCGCCCAGCAGCGCGAGGCCGACGGCATAGCCGCCAGCCTCCCCCGCATCGCCCAGATCCGTTCGGGCGGGCAGACCGGGGCCGACCGCGGCGCGCTCGACGCCGCCCGCGATGCCGGCATCCCCATCTGCGGATGGTGCCCTCCCGGAGGGCTCGCCGAGGACTATCCCGAGGCGCCGGGTCTTCTCGCCTCCTACCCCGAGCTCAAGGAGGGGCACACGGAGGGCTATGTGGAGCGCACGGCATGGAATGTGCGCGACAGCCATGCAACCCTCATCGTCGCCCCCGCGGGAATCGAGCCCCTGAGCGGGACGGAGATGACCGTGCGGTTCGCGAACGAATATGGGCGCCCCTGCCTGACCGTGCGCGGGATGGACGACATCGATGCGGCGCGCGGCTGGATCGACGGGCTCGGACGCGGGATCACGCTCAACGTTGCCGGGCCGCGCGAGAGCAAGACGCCGGGGACCTATGCCATCACGAGGTCGTTCGTGAGGGCGCTTCTGTCGCTCTGACCCCTGCGACGGGACCGGCGGGCGGCGTTCTGTCCATCGGCAGACCGGTGTTGTCTAAAACAGACAGTGAAACAGCCTGTAAACTGTTCGAATTACCGTATTTCACAACCTTTCGCCTTTTTATACTTTGAGGCGGGGATAGTTTCGTTTGCAATAGGTATATGAGGTCCGCATGCGGGCCTATACGCTGTTACAGCGAAACGTGTTGAGAAAGGTTGGGGCAGGAATGGAATCGATGGCGTTTATCTTCACCGGAATCGGGTCAATAATCGCGCTTGTGTTCTCCTTCATGAAGTTCAAGAGCGTGCATAACGCTCCCGAGGGAACACCCGAGATGGCGAAGATCTCGAAGTGGGTCAGCGATGGCGCGAATGCATATCTCAAGCGCCAGTATGCGGGTGTGGCGATCTTCCTCGCCGCGGTTTTCGCCGCCATGATCTGCATGGCGTTCGCAGGCATGCTCTCCTGGTTCACGCCGTTCGCATTCCTCACCGGCGCCTTCTTCTCCGGCCTTGCGGGCTTCGTGGGCATGCGCACCGCCACCATGGCCAACTGCCGCACCGCCAACGCGGCCTCCAAGAGCCTCAACTCCGGTCTGCGCGTCGCCTTCGACGCCGGCACCGTCA
>CAMOLV010000238.1 GCA_946619045.1 uncultured Coriobacteriales bacterium
ACTCCGTTCGCGAACGATACAGCCGCGGAAATCTTCGGTACCCCTTTTCTGCATTTGGGGAGTATCCCCTTTTTGCAGAAAATGCAGCTAGTCGAGCAGGCGGGCGCGCACGGCGTTCATGGTCTCGCGGGAAACGCCGCACCAGCTGAGATACGACCTCACATCTCCGTCGAACTCGTCGTCGAGGCGATCGAGCCAGTGGCCCAGCGTCGACGCACGCGAATCATAGTGCTCGCGCTCGCTGTCGGTGCATTCCTTGTCCCAGAAATCATGGAAGAACGGCAGGCGCATGAGGTTCACGCGCGAGGGCACGTAGCTCGAGAGGCAATCCCAGCGGTCGCATCCCGCGAGCAGCATGAGGATCGTGGCGAGGATGCCGGTGCGGTCCTTGCCCACCGCGCAGTGGAAAAGCACGCAGCCCTCGGGAGCTGTGGCGATGAACTCGAAGATCCGCTTCCAGGCGTCGCGGTTCTCGAACATGCGGTCGTAGACCCACGAGGCTGGGACGCTCTCCTGCATCTCGGTGCCGGCCATGTTGACCTCGAACGGCGAGATGTTCGCGGTCACGACGTCATCGCCCAGGAAGGCGTCGGGGCGTCCGGCTGCTTCCTTCGCCCCGCGCAGGTCGATGACGGCTCGCACGCCGTACTTGCGCAGGAACTCGACGTCGGCAGCCGTTGCTCCGACAAGCGCATCTGAGCGGATGAAGCGATGGTAGCGGGTCTGCACACCGTCCGAAGTGGGGTATCCGCCCAGCTCGCGCGCGTTCACCACGCCTTCGAGCGGCAGACGCTGCCAATTGAGCTCCCAGGCCTCAGCCATCTGAATCCTCCCTGTTGTTTTGTGGGTTTCCGCAGAATAGGATAGCAAACCGTGGCGCACCGCCTGCAGATGGCGCATACTATGCCCCATGACTACCACATTTGCCGAGCTCGGGCTCAACGAGCAGATCCTTGCCGGGGTCGAATCCCTCGGCTTCTCAGAACCGACACCCGTACAAGCGCAGGCGATCCCCCTCGTCCTCGAGGGCCGCGACCTCGTGGCCTCCGCCCAGACCGGCACGGGCAAGACCGCTGCGTTCACGCTCCCCGTGCTGCAGCTCATCGCCGGCATAACCGCCCCGGAGCAGGCCGAGGAACCTGCCGGGACCGTTGCCGCGCCTGCAGCCGAGGAGGCCGAGGCCGAGCAGCCCGCACCCAAGCGCAGGCGCCGCCGCCGTCGCCGCCGCGGAGGATCCGGCCCAGCCGATGCCGCCGCCGTCGATGCGGCCGCCAAGGGCTACGGCCCCTACGCGCTGGTCGTCACCCCCACGCGCGAGCTCGCCCAGCAGATCGAGGGCGTCACCTCGGTCGTCTGCGAGAAGACCGGCCAGCGCGCCGTCATCGTCATCGGCGGCGAGCGCTTCGACCGACAGCTCAAGGACCTCGCCGACGGCTGCGACCTGCTCGTCGCCACGCCGGGCCGCCTCATCGACCTCATGGACCGCCGCGCCGTCGACCTCTCGCAGGTGCGCGTGCTCGTGCTCGACGAGGCCGACCGCATGCTCGACATGGGCTTCTGGCCGAGCGTGCGCCGCATCGTGCATGCGCTTCCCGAGCAGCGCCAGACGCTGTTCTTCTCCGCCACCATCCCGCCCAGCATCAAAGGCACCGTCGATGCCATGATGCACGACCCCGCCACCGTCGAGATCGCCCATATCGGCGAGACCGCCGCCACCGTGGAGGAGCATCTCTGCCCCGTCACGCAGGGTCAGAAGGTGCTGCTCCTGCGCGAGATCCTCTCGAGCGGCGGCACCGAGCAGGGCGGCGCGCTCGACCGCGTGCTCGTGTTCTGCCGCACCAAGCAGCGCGTCGACGACGTGAAGCGAGCGCTCGCCGCGGTGGGCATCGAGGTCGCGGAGATGCACGCCGACCGCACGCAGAAGGCGCGCGTCAAGGCGCTCGAGCGGTTCCGCGAGGGCAAGGTGCGCGTGCTCGTGGCCACCGACATCATGAGCCGCGGCATCGACGTGAGCGACATCGACGCCGTCATCAACTTCGATGTTCCCCTCGACCCCGAGGACTACGTGCACCGCATCGGCCGCACGGGCCGTGCCGGCGCCACCGGCCACGCCTATACGTTCGTCGCCCCCGACGAGCTCACGCCGCTGCGCGAGATCGAGTACTTCATGGGCAAGCTCATCCCCGTGTGGGATCAGCCGGGATTCTCGTACGACGCCAACCGCATCGTGCCGAGCCCCACGCGCTCGACGGCGAAGCCCAAGCGCGTGATGTTCGCAGGCTCCAAGATGCGCGGACGCGGCCCCTCGCGCGGATTCGGCAGGCGCTGACGCACGCAGCCCGGACGAGAGCCCTGCCCTCGGCTCGTATCCATGCAACAGCCCCACCACGAGAAAAACGCCCTCCCGGATCGCTCCGGGAGGGCGTCTGCGTGCGATGCGCTGTGATGCCTAGTACTCGAAGGCTCCCACCTCGCCGCCAAGGGTGAGCAGCGACTCCTCCCAGCCGTAGAAGGCGGAGTACTCGCCGTAGTAGGTGTCCATGTCG
>CAMOLV010000239.1 GCA_946619045.1 uncultured Coriobacteriales bacterium
ACTTCGTGATGATCGCCATCGGCACCGGCGTCGGCGCCGGCATCATCAGCAACGGCCAGCTCGTTGCCGGCGCGTTCGGCAACGGCGGCGAGATCGGCCACATCACCGTCAATATGGACGAGACGCGCGAGTGCGGCTGCGGCCGCAAGGGCTGCCTCGAGCAGTACGCCTCCGCCAAGGGCATCGTGCGCCTCTACCTGGAGGAGTGCAAGGCGCGCGGCGTCACCCCCGCCGAGGTCGAGCACGCCACCGACACCCTCACGGTGTTCAACTCCCTCGCCGAGGGCGACGACTGCGCCAGGAAGTCCGTCCATCAGATGTGCGAGTACTTGGGCTATGCCATGGCGCAGATCTCGTGCGTGGTAGACCCCAAGCTCTACCTCATCGGCGGCGGTGTAGCCGGCGGTTTCGCCTTCTTCGCCGACGAGCTGCGCGCCTGCTTCCGCAAGAACGCCCTCAAGGGCTGCAAGGACGCCCGCATCGAGGCGGCGAGCCTCGGCAACCAGGCCGCCATGTACGGATGCGCCTACGAGGCGCTGCGCCTGTACAAGTCGCATCAGCAGGCAAGCGAGTAGGAGCTTCGCATAGTTGCAGACCGAGCCCCGGCCGCGGCGCCGGGGCTTTTTTCATCTACCTCGAATCCGTACGGTTCGTGTGAACGGGGCGAGGATGGGGCCTCGGACAGGTACAATCGAATGCGTCATTCGACCGAAGGAGACGATATGTCCGCATTTGCCATCCATGCTGGGAAGTTCGTGCTCGCCGAGGGCCTCGCCGAGGGCGGTTACCTGCCCGTCGCGGAGGGCCGCTTCGGCTCATGGAGCGCCGATGCGCCCGCCGGCATGGAGGTGCTCGAGTGCGGCGATGCCTGGGTGGCTCCCGGCTTCGTCGACACCCACATCCACGGCTTCGTCGGACACGATGTGATGGACTGCGACGCCGAAGGCGTGCGCACGGTGTGCCGCGAGCTCGCCAAGCACGGCACCACGAGCTGGCTTCCCACCACGCTCACGGCCTCCTTCGAAGAGACGGGACGCGCATGCGCGAGCGTCGCGGAGGCGGCGTCCGAGCCCGAAGGCGCCCGTATCCAGGGCATCTTCCTCGAAGGGCCCTTCTTCACCGAGAAGCACAAGGGCGCCCAGAACCCCAAGTACCTCTGCGATCCCGACCTCGCATGGCTCGACGCCTGGCAGGAGCTTGCCGGCGGCCTCATCCGCAAGAGCGCGCTCGCTCCCGAGCGCGACGGCGTTGCCGCCTATATCGCCGGCTGCAAGGAGCGCGGTGTCGTGGCGGCGCTCGGCCACAGCGCTGCAACCTACGACGAGGCGCTCGCAGGCGTCCAGGCCGGCGGCTCCGTCTTCGTGCACACCTTCAACGGCATGCCCGAGTTCACGCACCGCGAGCCCGGCATCGTCGGTGCAGCCCTCACATGCGCCAACACCTTCTGCGAGGTCATCGCGGACGGCATGCACTCGCATCCTCGAGCCGTCGAGCTGCTGGTACGTGCCCGTGGATGGCAACATGTTGCCCTTATCACCGACTGCCTCGCCTGCGGCGGTCTGCCCGATGGCGACTACTATCTGGGCGAGCTGCCCATCGTCCTCGGAGGCGGCGTCGCGCGCCTGCGCGATGCGGGCAACCTCGCCGGCTCCACGCTCACGCTCATGAAGGCCGTGCGCAACGTGGTCGGCTGGGGCATCGCATCGCCCGAGGAGGCGCTGCGCATGGCCTCCGAGATCCCTGCGCGCTCGGCGGGCATCGACGGCGTCTGCGGCGTCATCGCCCCGGGCCGCGAGGCTGACTTCAACATCATCTCGCCCGAGCTCGACCTCGCGGCGACCTATATCGGCGGAACCCTTATAGACAAGGAGTAGATACATGGCAATCGACAAGAAGCAGCAGGCGCTCGACGCCCACCGCGACTGGCAGGGCAAGATCGAGGTCATCAGCCGCGCCGACATCACCAACGCTGCGGAGCTCGCCGTGGCGTACACCCCCGGCGTCGCAGAGCCGTGCCTCGAGATCTCCAAGGACGTCGACCTCTCCTACACCTACACGCGCCGCTGGAACCTCGTGGCCGTCGTCACCGACGGCACGGCGGTCCTCGGCCTCGGCGACATCGGTCCCGAGGCGGGCATGCCCGTCATGGAGGGCAAGTGCGCCCTGTTCAAGACGTTCGGCGGCGTGGATGCCTTCCCGCTCTGCATCCGCAGCAAGGACGTGGACGAGATCGTCCGCACCGTCGAGCTGCTCGCCGGCTCCTTCGGCGGCATCAACCTCGAGGACATCTCGGCGCCTCGTTGCTTCGAGATCGAGAAGCGCCTCAAGGAGGTCTGCGACATCCCCGTCTTCCACGATGACCAGCATGGCACCGCGGTCATCTCCACGGCCGCCCTCATCAACGCCTGCAAGCTCACCGGCCGCGAGCTCTCCGACGTGCGCGTGGTCATCTCCGGCGCCGGCGCCGCCGGCACCTCGATCGCCCGCCTCATGAAGAAGGTCGGCGTGCGCGACATCGTGGTCTGCGACCGCGCGGG
>CAMOLV010000240.1 GCA_946619045.1 uncultured Coriobacteriales bacterium
CCGTTCTGGCATGCGTTCTTCACGAAGCTGGGCTTCTCGGTGATCCTGTCCGACCAGACCAGCGGCAAGACCTACGACGCCGGCATCGAGTCGATGCCGTCCGAGTCGGTGTGCTACCCGGCGAAGCTCTCCCACGGCCACATCATGAACCTGCTGGCCAAGGACCCCGACTTCATCTGGATGCCCTGCATCCGCTGGGAGCGCCAGGAGGACCCGAACGCCACCAACCACTACAACTGCCCGATCGTCATGAGCTACCCGCAGGCGCTCGGCCTGAACGTGGACGAGCTCGCGAGCAAGAAGGTCCAGTTCATGGACCCGTTCATCCCCTACGACAAGAAGAACGAGCTCAAGCGTCGTCTGTACGAGCTCGTCTCCGAGCAGCGCGAGCGCGACGCGGCGGAGGGCCGCGGCCGCTTCAAGGGCGCCCACATCACGCGCGCCGAGATCGACGAGGCCGTGAACGCCGCCTGGGAGGCCGACCTCAAGTTCAAGGACGACATGCACAGGGCCGGCGACGAGGCGCTCGCGTGGATCGAGGAGCATGACGCGCACGGCATCGTGCTCGCGGGCCGTCCGTACCACAACGACCCCGAGATCAACCACGCCATCCCCGAGCTCGTGAACTCCTTCGGCTTCGCCGTGCTCACCGAGGACTCCGTGGCCCATAAGGTGGCGCCCGAGCGCCCGATCCGCGTCGTGGATCAGTGGATGTTCCACTCGCGCCTCTACCGCGCCGCGCGTTTCGTGGCCCAGCGCCACGATCTGGACCTCATCCAGCTCTTCTCGTTCGGCTGCGGCCTCGACGCCCTCACCACCGACCAGGTGCAGGAGATCCTCGAGAAGTCCGGCAAGATCTACACCGTGCTCAAGATCGACCAGGTGAGCAACCTGGGCGCCGCGCGCATCCGCATCCGCTCGCTCATGGCCGCCCTCAAGGAGCAGCGCGAGGAGCTCGAGCGCGCAACCGCCGCCGGCGAGATCGGCGAGGTCGATCCGCAGGGCATCCGCATGGCCGACGGCTCGCTCGAGACCGCCCGCGAGGACGCCGAGGGCCGTGTGCCCATCTACCGCCAGGCGGCCAGCGCCGCCTTCGAGAAGGTGCGCTACACCAAGGAGATGCAGGATGCCGGCTACACCATCCTGGCCCCGCAGATGGCGCCCATCCACTTCGACCTCGTGAAGGAGGTCCTCACCGAGGAGGGCTACAACGTGGTGCTGCTGCCCTCCGTTGACCAGGGCGCCGTGGAGGCCGGCCTCAAGTACGTCAACAACGACATCTGCTACCCGTCGATTCTCACCACGGGCCAGATCATGGAGGCCATCGAGAGCGGCAAGTACGACCTCTCCAAGACCGCCGTGCTCATCTCGCAGACGGGCGGCGGCTGCCGCGCCACCAACTACATCGCCCTGATCCGCAAGGCGCTCAAGGACTCCGGCCATCCCGAGATCCCGGTCATCTCGGTCTCGGTGGCGGGCGGCCTCGACGAGGACAACTCCGGCTTCAACCTGCTCAAGCCGTCGCTGCTCGTGCGCGTGGTGTACTCGCTGCTCTACGGCGACCTCATCATGCAGCTGCTCTACCGCACGCGCCCCTACGAGGCGACGCCGGGCAGCGCCGACGCGCTCTACGAGCAGTACATGGCCGAGGGCCGCGCGCTCATGCACCAGAAGGTCTCCAACAAGGCGTTCTTCGCGCTCTGCCAGCGCACCATCAACGCCTTCGAGACGCTGCCGCTGGTGAACGACCGCTCCAAGCCGCGCGTGGGCGTGGTGGGCGAGATTCTGGTCAAGTTCCACCCCACGGCAAACAACGAGGTCGTGAAGGTCATCGAGGGCGAGGGCTGCGAGGCCAACGTCCCGGGCCTCGTGGACTTCTTCCTCTTCGGCATGACCAACGCCATCAACATGAAGGACGAGCTGGGCACCAAGGCCACGAGCCGCTTCACGCACCGCGCCGGCATCAAGCTCATCGAGAGCTTCCGCAACCCCATCAACAAGATGCTCGCCGCCACCACGCGCTTCGAGCCGTACCCCGACATCTACAAGCTGGGCGAGAAGGCCAAGGAGGTGTTCTCGCTCTGCAACACGATGGGCGAGGGCTGGCTGCTCACGGCCGAGATGGTCGAGCTCATCGAGACGGGCACGCCCAACATCGTGTGCGCGTCGCCGTTCGCGTGCCTGCCCAACCACGTGGTGGGCAAGTCGGTCATCAAGCGCCTGCGCCAGATGCACCCCGAGAGCAACATCGTGGCCGTGGACTACGACCCCGGCGCGTCCGAGGTCAACCAGCTCAACCGCATCAAGCTCATGATCAGCGTGGCGCGCGAGAACTGGCGCGAGGGCCACGGCGAGTTCAGGCTCATCGACGTCGAGGATCCCGGCAAGTCCGGCAGGCCCATCTCGAGCGGCGAGTACGGCCCCATCCACCTCTCCGCCGACCAGCTGCAGCAGATCGAGGACGCCAAGGAGCGTGCCGGCGTCAAGTAATACGCCCGAGTCCGGGTGAACACTAGGGACGGTCCTTTCTGT
>CAMOLV010000241.1 GCA_946619045.1 uncultured Coriobacteriales bacterium
CGATCTCGTCGAAGTCGCGCAGCTTGATGACCTTGAACAGGGCGTTCTTGATGACGGAGTAGGACAGGCCGGCGGCCACGTCGCCGATGGTCGCGCCCTCCTTCTGCGCCTGCTTGACGCGGGAGTTCATGAAGACCGTGCAGCGGCTGCCCAGGTCGACGGGCTGCTCGGCGGTGAGGGCCACCTTGGCGAACTCCTGGACGGTCATGTCCATGGAGTCGGCGAAGCTCGCGATGAAGGAGCCGCAGCCCGAGGAGCAGGCCTCGTTGAGCATGATGTGCTCGATGACGCCGTCCCTGACCTGCAGGCACTTCATGTCCTGGCCGCCGATGTCGAGGATGAAGTTGACGTCGGGCACGAAGGCCTTGGCGCCGCGGAGGTGGGCCACGGTCTCGATCTCGCCGGAGTCTGCGCGCAGCGCCTGGATGAGCAGGGCCTCGCCGTAGCCGGTGGTGGTCACGTGGCCGATGGTGCAGTCGGCGGGCAGCTTGGCGTAGATGTCGTTCATGATGGTCTTCGCCGTGCCGAGCACGTCGCCGTTGTTGTTGTCGTACCAGGTGTAGAGGAGCTCGCCCTCCTCGCCCACGACGGCGGCCTTCATGGTGGTGGAGCCTGCGTCGATGCCGATGAACACGCGGCCGTGGTAGGTCGCGATGTCGCCCTTGGGCACGACCTGCGCCGCGTGGCGGGCGCGGAACTCCTCGAGGGCGGCCTCGTCGGCGAAGAGCGGGTCGAGGCGCGGGACCTCGCTGCCCTGGACGTCCTTGAGGTTCTCGAGCAGCGCGATGGCCTCGGCGAAGGTGATGTACTTATCGGACTCGCCGGCGAGCGCCGCGCCCGTGGCCACGAAGAGGTGCGCGTTCTCGGGCACGATGCGGTGCTCCTCGTCGAGGTTGAGCGTGATGTAGAAGCGCTTGCGCAGCTCGGAGAGGTACTGGAGCGGGCCGCCGAGGAAGGCAACGTGGCCGCGGATGGGGTGGCCGCAGGCGAGGCCCGAGACGGTCTGGTTGGCGACCGCCTGGAAGATGGAGGCGGCGATGTCCTCGGGGCGCGCACCCTCGTTGAGCAGCGGCTGCACGTCGGATTTGGCGAACACGCCGCAGCGGCTCGCGATGGGGTGGATGCGCTCCATGCCCTTGGCGAGCTCGTTGAGGCCGGGGGCGTCGGTCTTGAGCAGCGACGCCATCTGGTCGATGAAGGCGCCCGTGCCGCCGGCGCAGGTGCCGTTCATGCGCTGCTCGATGCCGTTGTCGAAGTAGATGATCTTGGCGTCCTCGCCGCCCAGCTCGATGGCGACGTCGGTCTGCGGGATGAGCGTCTCGACGGCGCGCTTGGAGGCGATGACCTCCTGCACGAACTCGAGGTCGAGCCACTTGGCGAGCAGCATGCCGCCCGAGCCGGTGATCGAGACGCGCATGGGGGTGTCGCCGATTACCTGCTCGGCGCGGGCGAAGAGCTCCTTGGCGGTGGCGCGGACATCGGTGTGGTGACGCTCGTAGTTGGCGTAGACGAGCTGGTTGTCCTCGTCGATGACGGCGAGCTTGACGGTGGTGGAGCCCACGTCGATGCCCAGGCGCAGGGTCTTGCCGGCAAGATCGATCTTCTCGGCGGGCTTGAGCTCGGCGCCGTCCTCGATGAGGTTGTAAGCGGTGGTAGCGGTCATCTTGTCTCCTTAGCTGAGCAGCATCGACAGGGCGAAGCGGGGGATGTCGAGATCGATGGGCGTGCCGTAGAGGTCGCCCGGGCGCACGAACATGAGCGCCGTCATGAGGCGCGCCATGGCGCCCACGCTCTCGTGCATGCCGCCGGTGAGCCAGCGCACGAGGACGCCGGTCTCGGCGGAGATGGCGAACGAGAGGTAGTAGTCGAGGAAGGGACCGATGGCGCGCGCATCGAGGCCGCTCTTGGCACGGTCGGTGATGGTTTGGGTCACCATGACCTTGATGCGCTCCACAAAGCCGGGGTCGCCGCCCTCCCCCATGAGCGGGGCGAGGTAGCTGCCGCGCTCCTTGAAGAAGGCCAGGAGCTCGACGGAGCCCGGGCAGGGCTCGGCGGCGTCGATGGCGGCCTTGAGCTCGGGCAGGCGCACGGCCGCGAGGCGGGCGACGACGGGCTCGAGCTCCTCGATGGTCTCGCGCTCGATGGCGTCGACCAGATCGGGAATGTCGCGGAAATGCGAGTAGAACGTGCGGCGGGTCACATCGGCACGGTCGGTGACGGCGGTCACCGTGACGCGCGAGAGGTCGCCGGCAGCATCGATCTCGGCCGCGAGCGCGTCGCGCAGGGCTGCGCGGGTGCGCACGGCGCGGCGATCGGTGCTCGCAGTGGTCGGTGCCTCTGATGCACAGGCAGTCTTCATGGGTTCCTTCCCACGTTTTTGCACAACGTGAGAATTATTGCACAAAGTGAGAAGGAATTTCTCGTTGTTTGGGCGCTTCACGCGGCGCACAGACGATCATCGGCTTATTTCATGCTGCACCGTTCGCGAACGGTGTACTCCGTTTGC